>CAYLZA010000120.1:0-7164 GCA_964387575.1 uncultured Spirochaetales bacterium
GACCGGTCGATCGGCATAGAAGGCGGCTCAGTGCACCGGTAATCGAATCAAATGCTACGACGAGATAATCCGTCGTCACTTCGAGTGTTCCAAGATCGACCCGATCAAGCGTTTCGAGAGACGGTCTGGATGGAACGATCGAGGTCAGCCGATTCTCCGCATCAATTCTCCGATAGGACCGCCCAAGAGCTTCGACCGCCTCTGTTATGTACCGGCGCTGCTCATCCCATGACTCACTCATTTTGATAAAATTCTCAGACGAAGAGACCGATGAAAAGGAAGCTTGGGTATAGTGCTCATAGTCGGCCAGGTATGTCTTGTCGTCGAGTCCCCACGTATGCTCGGCAACCATGAGCAGCTTTCGGGAAAAAAGGTCCACGGTAGGCTCGTCTGCAGACAGCGGATTCGAAATAATCCAGTCTCCGTAGAGTCGCGAAAGCTCTCTGAATCGAGAAACTTTTTGTGGGTCGCTCCCGACTCCGTGGATCCATGAGTCACCTATTTCCGAAGTCACTACCGGCAAAGATCGACGCACTTCCCGTAACGCCACCGCGAAATCGTCGAGGGTAGATGCTGTCACGGTTGCCGATGGAAACTCCTTACGAAGACTCAAATAGGTACTATTGATCTCATCGACGTCCTGCGGCCCTCGATTGTCTTTGGTGTGGGCGATGGAGATACACTCCGATAGCCCCGGGATGGTCGTGGTTGTACCGTAGCTGTGATGGTACATAACCGTAATTTCCGCACCCGACGGATCACGCCATACAAAAACAGGGGGGACCTCAGGGACCCTCGATGCCTCGTTCACGCCGATGTGAAGAAATTCGATTCCGGCTTCGGCCAGAAGCGGTACGATGCTTCGGGTGTGCCCAGGAACATCCGTCATCTTACCGGCAATAGTCGTACGTCCGAACCGTTTATCGAGCTCCTGAGAGAACCTCAACCCCCGCCGAAATAATGACGGTTCCAGTAGCTCGCAGTGCGTCGTAAACGGGATACCGTGCCAGACGATGTCTCCCATCTCAATAGCTTTTTCGAGTCTGGTCCGATCACCGCTACCCGCTTTTTCGAGGCACTCGTAGATAAGCCAGGCACCGACGGTCCAGATAAATCTGTCCGTTCCCTTCTTCCGTCGAAATGTCTCGGCCGTTTCAATTGCGGCCGGAATGTACTCGTCGAAATATCGCGCAACTACGTGACTCGCAAAATCGGTAAAGCCGATGTCGAGATGTGTTTTGAAGATGACGTGCACGAAACGTTTGACATCACTTCCGGGCATTAGAGGACACTCCTTCCTCTTCTCGTCGAGAACGGAGATATACCGGATTCGTAAGTGCTTTTACAAGTGGGTAATGGCTTTTACGCATCTCATTCGTACCCTTTCCGGCGACGAGTTGCGCCCGAATATAGTCGAGCCGCTCAGTCGGTATCTCGATAATAATTGGAGATCCGCCCGTGCCCGTTGGTCGGGCAGCGATGATCTCACCGTTACCAACGATCTCCACCGTGTCGTCACTATCACCCGTTACACTACACTCAATAGTCAGTGTTTCATCCGGAACCGGGATAATATCCTCGCCTACGCCGGCCGACGTACCGTCGCTTCGGATTACCGACATATCCAGCCACGGCCCTTCGGGCGTGGCTGCAATCACTACTCGCCCCAGGCGGATACCCCGGAGTATCGCCTCGGTTGACAGTTCATCCGCCTTCACGCGCGTAGCAGGAGTACCAACCTGATGCGGGTAATGCGGATCGTATTTTTCGGGTTGATGGCGGTCGCTTCCTCCCACCCCGGTGATTCGTTTCCCCGTGCTCAGGAGCTCGTCCCAATAAGCCAGTGCTGCTACATCTCCTCGATTCCAGAGCGCCCACCATACTTCAAGCGCATCGAGTCCCTCTATCCAGCCGTAAGACCACGGACAGTCCGTATAGGGATGATTCACTGATACGAGCGCATTCTGCGAATGAGCGTCTCGGATCCTGTCATAGATGTCGCCTGCGCTTCTGCATCTGAAATCTATCCATTCGGAAAGACCCCATACGTTTGCGTGCCCGTAGTAAGTCGTAATCTCCATAGCCGGAATCAAAAGCAAATCGGATGAAGAATACGAAGGTAAATCGCGTAGATGGCTTATCGTGTTATGATCGGTTATCGCAAGAAAATCCAGTCCTCTATCTGCGGCGACGTACGCGATCTCTCCAACCGAAGCCTTCGCGTCGCTATGGTATGTGTGCGATTGTAGATCACCAACGTACCACCCGGATCGATGCGCCGACTTGCCGTATCTGGTGCCCGATGCGTGGTCCGACGTACCCGGTGTCCGCCGCTCAAAGGAAACACGTTCGGTTTCGGCCTGTGAAACAGGCTCGATTTCCTCGGTCGCCACTCCATCTTTGTTCCACAATTTCACCGTCACCATATAGTCGCATCCGGAAGACGCGATCTTGTAAAGCCCTATAAAAACGTACCAAATTCCGGCGGGTATCGATCCCGGCAAATAGCCCGGTGTTGCGTCCTGCTCGGTAATAAAAAATCCGGATCGGGCACCACCACTCCAACCGCGAAACTCGCCCGGTTTCCTGCTGCTGGAATCCGGACCAAAAACCCCGAGGTCCAACACGGTCTCGTCGCCGGCGCGCGACTGTGCCATACTCGATCGCGAGTAATCATAGGAGACATCAATTCTTTCGGTACCGACCGGGACCTCGAACGGCAGATATGCATAGTCGTCCGATTTCTTATCTTCCGTCGTGAATCGTCCGGATATGGCAATCGTTGTGATTCCATTCGTTGTCGTAAATCGAGTCACGTGGTTTCAGAATCTCCCTCGATGCGCGTAACACTCGACCTGATTGCCGGCTCCGGCTCGAGCATCATTTTTATATGACCCGAAACCTCGTGTGAGAGGCTGTTGAGTATGATGTCAATCGCGAAGTACCCGAGCTCTTCGAGTTTCTGAATCATTGCGGTAAGAAATTGGTCATGCCGGTGCGTAAATGAATGATCGTCAAACGAGCAGAGCGAAATATCATCAGGTATACGAAAGCCCGAATCGTGCAGTACGCCGTATGCCGCATGTGCCAGCTCACTTTCGAAACAAAACAGGGCGGTTATTCCTTTCGACTGTATCCAGTCGATAATTTCATAGGCACGATTACTGACCTCTTCCGGCGGTGCATCAAGAAAAAGAGACCGGTCGTAGTCGATCGAATGGTTGAGTAGCGCGTTTCTTACTCCCGCAAGTCGATCTCGGATGGACGTGTTTTCCGAATGTTCGTAGATACAGCCGATTCTTGTGTGCCCCATCGAGACGAGGTGATCGATCATGTGCATGGCGCCTGATTGATGATTAGAAGTAACGCAATGTCCTTCGTACTCGGGTATGCAGCGATCGAGCAAAACTACATGAAAATCCCTGTCTGATAGCTTCCTCAAGCTCGCCCCGAGGAGGCGGTTGAGCTGTCGAGAGGTGCTGACGATCGGTATCAGCACCAATCCTCCGATTGCAGGTTTCGGCAGCCGGTGGATGACGTCGATAAGCGCTTTCGTGTCGCTTCCAGGCTTTTTCAGTATGAGATGAATATTGTCCGAGGCATGTTGCGCGACGGCACGACGCATACCGTGAATAATATCCTTCTCGATACCTCTCTGGTCGCTGTATAGTATTGCGTAAATTTCAGTTGTCGCCTCACGGGCGACTTGTTTCACGTAGCTCCCGCTTCCTCGTATACGATAAATCCATCCATCCCTTTCCAGCTCTACGAATGCTTGTCGGATCGGAGTTCGACTAACTTCCAGTCGTTTCATCAATTCGCTTTCGGTCGGAAGTTTATCACCCGGCTGCATCGCGCCCGAGCGAATTTGCGTCTCTACGTGCTCCCGTACAATTCTGTATTTGTTTGTCGCTTGCTCGTTCGAATCAGTCATTCCTTGATAGCTCCAATCATAATACCTTTAATGAAGTACTTCTGTGCGAACACATATACAGCTATTAATGGAATGATGGAAATAACGATGCCGGCCATCCTGGTGTTATTCGCCACTTGCTGCGTCGTGCTGGTCAACTCCTGACTTACAACCAAACTTCGAAGGGCTATCTGAAGCGTATAGTTCTTTGCAGAATTGATAAAGAGAACCGCCGGCAGGAATTGATTCCAGCGCGATACAAACTGGAAAATTGTGATCGTAGCCAGGCCCGGAACGGCAAGAGGCAGGTAGATGTGAGCGAAAATGGTGTACTCCTTGGCTCCGTCCATATATGCCGATTCAGCGAGTGAGTGGGGGATACCCTCGAAGTAGTTTTTCATGAGTAGTATGCTGAACGTTGCCACTGCGTCTATAATGATCAGCGCATAAAGCGTGTCGATGAGCCCGAGACGGCGAACCATGACAAAGACCGGGATAATGATCATCTGAAACGGGATCATCATCGGTATCGTAACGAGCATGACGAGAAGAGATTTGCCCACAAACTTTTCCTTAATGAGCACGTATCCGGCCATCGAGGCAAAGAGCACATGGATGAAAGTTCCGACGATTGTCACGATTGTGTTGTTCATAAACGGCCGCCAGATCTCGACACGTTCGAACAAAATTCGGTATCCGACGATCGACGGCTCCCTCGGCCAGAGCTTGATCGTATTCTCGTAGGATTCCAGATCGGTCGTGAAAGAAACCGCTACCACATTGATCAACGGCACGATCATCGTAAGCGCAAGGAAGATCAGTACGAAATTGTTGATGACTGAAAAAACCGCTCGGCCGGTGGTGTTCGCTCCCAACGTTTTCCGGGAAATACGTCGTATGCTCATACCGTATACCTCATAACGCGCCGTGCAAACAGCGTGATGAAAAGGGTAATGAGGAATATGAATACGGAGATCGCAGCAGCATATCCGAGGTCGAACTGCTCGAGACCGCGCGTATATACGTAATACATGAGAACATCAACCTTTGGCGCCACCACCTCATTTCTCATAACGTAGACCTGATCAAAGATCCGCAATGCTCCCATAACGTTCAACAGAAGCACGACTTTGAGAGTTCGCACGAGCTCCGGTACGGTTATGTAGAGCGCGCGCTTAAAGCCTCCGGCGCCGTCGATCATTGCCGCTTCGTAGAGCTCCGGATTGATTCCCGCAATCGAGGCCAGGAAGAGAATGCACACATACCCCATTTGCTTCCAAAGATTGACACCGATGAAGAGCGGACGGGCAATGGACTCTTTCACCATGAAGAAGACCGGATCACCGCCGAACAATGCGCGTATCGAATTTACGATTCCCCCATTAGGCGCAAGAATAAAAATCCAGATTCCACCTACCACCACCCAGGAGAAAAGGTGTGGAAGGTAGAGTATCGTCTGTACGAACCGCTTCCACGGTGAAAACAGTACCTCGTTGAGCATGAGTGACAGAATCATCGGCACAAACGCCGTAAGAACGACGTTCGAAAGTCCCAGGATGAGGGTATTGCGAAATACGCGCCAGAATCCAGCTGTGGTGAAAACCCGTTGATAGTTCTCAAAACCAACAGAGGAGCTTTTGCCAACAAGTCGATAGTCCTGGAAGCTTATAATGGCGCCGTCTATTACCGGTAGAAAAGCGAACAGAAGGAAGTAGAGGATTGCGGGAAAAATGAGAAAGTAGAGCACCCAATTATTCTTCATCTGCACGGCCGTACGTGCAAACTTCTTCATGTGCTACACCTCTTTTTCACGCTATCTTCGTTTTCCGGTTATATCAATTATATGCATTACACCCTGCATACCTTCGCTGCTGCTCGATACTGAACATGAAAGGAGCTGCCTTGAGCAAGGCAGCTCCTTTGTACCTGATGCTCAGGGAAACAACTTACTTCGCGTAGATGCCGATTTTTTCCTCGGCAAAGCGTTTCTGCATATTTTCGATGCCTTGCTCTGCGGAAATATCACCGAGAATGATCTTGGCTGCCTCTCCACGCGTGATATCTTCCCAGATCGAATCGTACTGGGTCGGCATCTGTGGTACGGCATACTCCCTTACGATTTCCGCCGCCGCGGGGTAACCGGGGAGCTCGCCGATCGGATTCTCCCAGGCCAGCGACTTGGGCTGTGGCGCACCGTGATCCATGGCGTGGGCCTCTCCTATTTTGGTCAACACGAAGTTACCGTTTTCCATGACGTAGTCGTGCCCTTTAATGCCCAGCGTGCTGAGAATGTTGCCCTCATAGGTGTGCCAGAACTCCATGATTTCGAAGGCCCAATCCTTGTATTCGGATATCTTCGGTGTAATCATGAAGCCGTCGCCCCCAGCCTTCAACAGACGTCCCCCCGGGCCTTTCGGAGGTTTGATCCCTCTGGCCTCGAAGGGATTATCAGGATCGTCGGCATGCACTTGCTGGTTGAACAGCCCTACCCATGCCGCCCAATACCACGTCATTCCGGCCTTGTCGGTCATAAACAGCTCGCGGAATGCGCCGGAATTGTTGGTGATGAAGTTCGGTTCGAGAAGCCCGTCGGCATAGATCTTTGCCAGCCATTCATAGACGGGGATCGCCTCCTCGGTTGCATAGGGTGAGTAAAGCTTTCCTTCTTCGTTCTCAACCCAACCTCTCATGAGGCCGTGCGCACCGAAGAGACCGACTGTATCATAGAGCGTGTAACCGATAGCCATGCCGTAGGTGTCATCTTTTCCATTCCCGTCGGGATCGTCGTGAGTGAAGGCGTGTAGTACATCGTAGTAGTCTTCGAATGTTTCCGGTTCTTCGAGGCCCAGCTTCTCCAGCCAGTCACCCCGAACGATCGCCAGTGTTCCCTGCTCGAACTTATTGAAGACACCGTAGATCTCTCCATCGTCCAGTCGTACCCGGTCCCACTCCGATTGCTTGATGATGTCGGGATCACTGAGAACGGGTGACGATTCGATCCTGTCGGTGAGCGGCTCGAGAAGGTCCTGATCCACGAATCCGAGTACTCGGCTCATGCCTGCGTATGCGATGTCCACCTGTTCACCCGACGCGAGCATAGTGGTCAACTTGGTGTTATACTCGCTTCCGGGGGGCTTGATGAGCTGTACTTTGATGTCGGTGAGCCGTTCCACCTCGTCCTCGAAAAGTGGATTCTCTTCCGGTTCTCGTCCACCCTGTACGGACGTGACCCATACGAGAGTCGGTTTTTC
>CAYLZA010000121.1:0-7158 GCA_964387575.1 uncultured Spirochaetales bacterium
GGATATAAAGATATATATCCGAATCCGGAGGATAAGCTCTCCGACTCAACGATGCTACTTATTGAAAATACGATAAGCTATCCATTTTAAAATAGTCTGATTCATACTTCGCCGCCCCGGAATCCGAGCTTGTCTCCATGTTGCGTATGCCTGTTCCCTTCCGCGGGCGGCGGTCAACTGATACATTATCGAAACATCTTGATTCTCACGGGGGGACAGGAAACGATGTTCGATCCTCGAGCTCGAGTCGTTCTCGCTCGTCCACGTAACACCGACAATATCGAAAACACGTATCGTTGTTCCCGCTGGGCCGGGATCGATCACATGACGATAGTTCCACCGGAGCAATCGGATCTCAACGAAAATAGGCTTCGCGGGACAGGAATACAGATATGCGATACGTTGCATGAAGCCGTGCGTGACTGTTCGCTGGTTGCGGGGGTTACGAGACGGTGGGGGCAGCGGCGAAAGACGGTGTATTTTTCTCCCGAAGCCGCGATAACTCGCAGCCTTACCGGTTCTGGAGCTACGGCGTTTGTCTTTGGAAACGAGACATCGGGGTTATCCGATGAAGAGCTCGCGATTTGTCATATCGGGGTTACGATATCGACGTCCTCCTCGTGCCCGTCGCTCAATCTCTCTCATGCGGTTGCGGTGATCTGTTATGAGCTGCGTTTGCAGACGGAGTCGAAGTCGGACGGTCGTGACCGCAAGCCTGCGAAAACAGATGTGGATCCGATCGTTCGGCAACCGGTGAATCCTGAAATCGGAGTAGATTCGCGTGAAACGATCACCTGCAAATTAATCGAGGACGCTTCACAACACATTGCCGGACGGCTGACTGAATCGGGATATCTCGTCCAGGAAGGAGCTCAGGGAATGAGATACTTTTTGCGAGACTTTATCGCACGTTCTGCGCCATCCCCGGTCGAGCTGAGCCGGTTTGTAAAGATATTCGATGCGATTTCAACCCGGTTGCATGACTGCAGCGAAGACAATCCCGATTTATAGACATCTACACCTCGTGGAGCCACACCCGCATTTCGCCGGGAGAACGGTTACTTCGAAACGCAAATGGAATTGCGATGAAGGGAACCTTGCGTGAACGTACCGCCTTCTCGCCGGTTGAGTAGAGCGATTGCGGAGCATCGGCGTAATCATGCCGAACGCTCGTTCCGCGAAGTATCGTCGTCCCGCCGAGCATATCCGGATCGTACAGTGCACGGATTTCGTCGGTACGCGAAACGGCCACATCCGCGAGCAGATTTCCGTTATCCTCTTCCTCGATGCAGTATACGATAGGCCCACGTTCGAGAGCCACGAGCCACGTATCGTGCCTGACCGCCGGGTCCGCGTGTGTTCGTCTCACCTCCATAGGAAGCTCGAGAACGATTGTGTCACCTGCAGACCAGCTCCGCGTCAGATAGGCATATCCGTCGTTGAGCACCTCGTCAACCGCAGTCGGCTCTCCGCAAACCGATAGCTTCGGTAGTGTTTCCGAACCTGTGTTACGACGGGCGTCGTCGAATGCCCATCCGGGAATGCGAATTGCGATGGTAAGCTCGATCGGCTCCGACGGATTGACGTTGAGCTCGATCTTTCCTTCGTCGGGATAACCGGTCGTTTGTTCGACAACGACGTTTATACCGTTGACGGTGCAGGTGAGGGTGCTCTGCACAAACAGGTTCACCGCGACAACGGGAGTATCCGATGCGTCGTCGCCGGGCGGGGTAAAATAGATGTAGCCTGCAAGCGAAGCGAAGAGCCGTGCAATATTCGGCGGACAGCAGGCACAGCTGTACCACGGTTTGCGCTCGGAATCGGCGCGGACCTGCGGCAGAATCGTCGCGTTCGGATCGAAACTGAGCGGATTTGCATAGAAAAACCGATCTCCCGAACGCGACACGCCGCCGAGCACACCGTTGTAGAGCGCCCGTTCCATTACGTCGCCGTATTCGCCACGGAGCTCGAGCCTGAGCATTCTCTGTGCGAAAAAGACGAGCGCTATCGCTGCGCAGGTCTCGGCATACGCCTCTTCATTCGGTAGATCGTAGTCGAAGGTAAACCGTTCGCCGTTGTTTGATGAGCCGATTCCGCCGGTAATATACATTCGTCTCTGCGCAATATTATTGAAAAGCGCACGAGCCGTCTCTGCAAGCGATGCGTCGTCGGTCTCACGTGCTATATCCGCGACACCTGAATAGAAGTAGCACGCCCGTACCGAGTGTCCTTCCGCAGTCCGTTGCTCGCGAACAGGTACATGCGCTTGAAACTGTTCGTATTTTGAGTTGGTCGTTTGAAAGGACGTTGGAATCCGATACGGATCATCTCCTCGTTTTTCGGCTTCGATTTCGAAGTAGTGCGGCGTTTTCCCCCGTTCTTCGATAAAAAATGATGCGAGC
This sequence comes from uncultured Spirochaetales bacterium, assembly GCA_964387575.1. Classification (GTDB taxonomy): domain Bacteria; phylum Spirochaetota; class Spirochaetia; order ARS1246; family ARS1246; genus CAYLZA01. The sequence goes on from CAYLZA010000121.1 coordinate 2,403, forward strand.
TCGAGGTATTTTGCTTCTCCGGTTGCGTGGTAGAGCTTTACGAGAGCGAGCTCGATCTCTTCGTGCCCCGGATATCCTCGAATCTGGTTCTCACCCGGACCGAAACGTTCGCCGATGTGATCGGCAAACTTTTGAGCGATTTTGAGAAACGACGAGCTACCAGTGGCGTGGTAATGAGCTACCGCCGCCTCGATAATGTGTCCGGCGCAATACATTTCGTGTCTGTCACGAAGATTGGTCCATCGATGTTCAATACCCGTATGAGCGTAGTAGCTGTTGAGATATCCGTCGTCCATCTGCGCCGATCCAAAGAGCTCGACAATAGAATCGATACGCGACGCAAGCTCGGCGTCGGCTTCACTGTGAAGGGCGTACGCCGCAGCCTCGGTAGATTTGGCAACATCCGAGTCTCGAAACGGATGCACCTTCAGCTTGCGTGTTGGATCTGCGCTTTCGCGAAGCGCATCAAAACCTCCCACCTCTTCGACTTTGTCGAGAATATGTGGAATCGTCGTGTTTCGATTGATTTCTACGACAGGCCCCCAGAAACCACCATGGATTTTCACGCTCCCGATATCCGCCGGAGCTGTTCTTGTTGTTGCTTGATTACCGTATTCCGTCATTTTCCTGTCCCTTACGTTCCTACTTTACATGTTTGGAACCTCTGGATCAATTCGCGGACTCCGTCTATCATAAAGCTATTGTTACATATTCGAAGAAGGAGAACGAAATGGCTGGAAGTGAAATACGAATCGGAGTAATCGGGGTGGGAGCAATCGGACCATCCCATATATATGCAATTAATCAGGTAGACGGTGCCCGGCTTGCGGCAGTATGCGATATTCGGGAAGAGGCGGCGTCGGCCGAAGCAGAAAAAAACGGTGTCCCGTATTTTACGTCCGTCGAAGAGATGGTTCGTTCAGGGGAAGTAGACGCGGTAACCGTATCGACCCCGAGCGGATATCATCTCGAAGCTACACTCACTGCAATAGAGAACGATACTCATGTGCTGGTTGAAAAGCCGCTGGAGATCACGACGGAGAGAATAGATCAGATCATCGAAGCCGAAAAAAAGAGCAAAGCTATTGTTGCCGGAGTGTATCAATCGAGATTCAAGCCGATTGTCTCGAAAATGAAGTCGCTTATTGACAATGGTTTAATTGGCGAGATTTACAGCGGCAGTGTTTATATAAAGCGCTATCGAACCCAGGACTATTATGATTCAGGAGGATGGCGCGGTACGTGGAAAGTGGACGGCGGCGGATGTCTGATGAATCAGGGGATCCATTTTATCGACTTATTCATCTGGTTTCTCGGAGATGTCGAAAGTGCTATCGGCGTAGCGGAAACTAAAGGGCGAAATGTAGAGGTAGAAACCATCGCACAGGCACTGGTCGGATTTCGCGGCGGTGTTCGAGGGGTAGTGGAGGCTACAACGCTTGCATATCCCGAGTGGAGTCCGTACATCGAAATTTACGGCTCACGCGGCACGGTTGCATTTGAAGGTACGCGGTTACGTAGTATGGAGCTTATCGATCCGACTCAGCAGGAGGAGGATGCAAAGAAAGAGCTCGAAGAAATTTCGAAGGTTACCGCAGAAGCCGAGGCAAAACGCAAGGCAAAGGCAGCGGCGGGAACCGCCGTACCGAATGTAGACATGGGGCATGCGCCCGTTATAGAGGATTTCGTTTCTGCGATACAAGACGGTAGAGCTCCGTTGATCAACTCTACCGAAGCGCGGAAAGCGGTTGCGTTGATTCGCGCTATCTACGAGTCCGGACAAAACGGAAACAAGCCTGTGTATCCGTAATCGGATCGACGCCGGGTCAGGTATCTTTCGAGGATTCGCGGCTGGTCCCGGCGGTTTGGTCGGCATGCACAATAGGCAGGTATATGTTGACCGTGGTTCCTTTATTCGGCCGGCTGTCGACATCGATGAATCCATTGTTCTGTTTGACGATACCGTAAACGGTGGCCATACCGAGTCCCGTCCCTTTCCCAAGCGGTTTCGTGGTGAAAAACGGTTCGTAGATCTGCTCGAGAGTGCTCTTCTCCATCCCCGAACCATCGTCTCCTACCGAAAGCGTCGCATAGGTACCTGGATCGAGCCCGGGAATGTGTTTGCTATTCCCTTCATCGAACGTGGTTCTACCGATTTCCACCACCACATTACCGATGCCTTCGATTGCGTCGCGTGCATTCACGACGAGATTCGCGAGTATCTGGTTGATCTGGGAAGGATCGATTTTTACGAACTGCGGGTTCCTGCTCGGAATCCAACTGAGTTTTATATTTTCTCCGATAAGCCGTCGGATCATAGTCAACATGCTTTCGACCGTCTTATTGAGATCGAGTATCCTCGGTGCGATCGTTTGACGACGGGCGAATCCGAGTAGTTGCCGGGTCAGCTCCGCGGACCGGTTTGCCGCATTCGAGATTTGCTCGAGGTGATCGGCGAGATCGGTTTCCTCGCCGATGCCCATTTTTGCGAGCTCGGTATGACCGAGGATAACACTGAGCATGTTGTTGAAGTCGTGTGCAATTCCGCCTGCGAGTCGCCCGATGGATTCCATTTTCTGTGTTTGCACCAGCTGTGATTGAAGTTTGTCACGGGCTTCTTCTGCTTCTTTGCGTCTGGTGACGTCGCGAATCAAACCGATGAATCCTTCCACTTCACCGTGTGCGTTTTTCAGGTAGAATATGTTGGTTTCACCGGGGAATGTGTCACCGTTTTTTTTGCGATAGTTGATCGTGTAGGTAAATGCCGTCTTGTCTGAAGTATCCCGAAGCGCCTTCCCCATTTCCTCGAATTCCCTTGGATCGTCGTACACGATTTCCGTTTTCTCTCCCTTGATCTCATCGAGCGAATACCCGAACAAATCGGTCAAAGCCGGATTGCAGTCGATGACTCTCCGATCGGTATCGGCTACGAGAATCGCGTCGCGAATACTGTTGAATAAGCTGCTGTACTTCTCCCGTTCTTCGAGGATCTCGTATTGGACCCGGCGCTCTTCGGTTTGATCTCTGAAGACGATCGCCGTGCCGATAATGTCACCTCGATCGTTACGGATCGGAGCGGAACTGACACTGACCGGTTTTTCATGACCATCGGTCGAAATCAATATGCTGTCGTCCGCTATCTTGGCCGTGCGTCCTTCGTTGAGTGTGCGTAACGCCGGATTCGAAATTTGATCACGTCTTTCTTCGTTTACTACGTGGAACACCTCTCCGAGCATCCTTCCCCGGGCCTGGTCGGATTTCCAGCCGGTCAGCTCTTCCGCTACCGGATTGAGTAGCTCTACCATACCTCGAGCATCGGTTGCGATTACGCCGTCGCCGATGCCGAAAAGGATCGTGCGAAAACGGGTTTCACTCCTGGTCAAGGCGCTCCTGGTATCGGAAAGAGCGCGGTAGTGTTCCTTTTCGTTTTGTTGCCAGATTGCCGTTACTGCTATCATCGAGGTAGCGAGAAGCGCAGCTACCAATCCGATCAACCACCACAAACGCTCTTTCAGAGGTTCGAGAATCTCGATGGTATTCATTTGCGCTATCAAATGCCAGGAAGTGCCGGAAATATGCCGTATTACCGCCGCAACGCTTTCACCGCGGTAGTCGGTACCTTCGACGAGACCCTCACGACCGTTGACGGCCATCACAGCCGTGACGTTTTTTTCGTTGAGCGGGATGCTCAGTCGCATTCCCGCATCGCCGTCGAATTTGAGATCGTTGAGAAAAAGCGCATTACTCCCTTCGCGTTTGACGAGGAGCGTTTCCGCGGTCCGCCTTAATGTCGGCCAGCCTCTGAGCAGCGGGTACAGATAATTATCGGGATCGATGATCAACGCCAATACACCTCTCACCACTTCGGTATTTGAGCGAACGGCGGCTATCGGGACGAGAACACCGAGATACGTACGGTCGTTTTCTTCGTTCCGATAGAAGTCGAGAAAGGTGATTTCTCCCGTGTTGAGCGGCTCAACGAGCTCCGATTTTACTTCCGACGGTAATGCGTGCTCCGGATCGTTCTCCGGTAGTCGAAGCAATCCGTACCGATCATAGAGAAGCAGATCGTGATATGCATATGCGTTTTTAACCGTGGCAAGCCAATTTTCGATCCGCCGTTTTGCATCAGTATCACCGGGATTGCCCAGGAATTGAAGAGCGAGTTGTTTAAAACTCTCGTTGTAGTGAAAAACGCCGGCGTCTCCCAACCGCTCCTGCCGCCACTGCATGATTTCGTCGACTTTGAGCTCCGCCACCGCCGAAAGCTCGCTTTCAACCTCGTCTCGATGACCGTCTCGATACGACATGAATGAATAATACGCAACTGCGATGATACTCAACGATGAGAGAACAAAGACCACACCGAGCGCGACCGGAGAGCGCTTGAGGTGTACTTTTCCCTTGGGTGACGCTTTTTTTCCCGTGAGTGAATCAAAGATAAGGAGTAGAGCAACACCGAGTCCGAGAAAACCGAGAGACGTCGTCAGCGCGGGAGGAATGATTCCACTTCCGTAGAGAATCGGTCCGCCGAAGATATATGCCAGTGTCAGTACGATGCTTACGAGAAATTCGAGAAACGACGCGGTTGTCCCTGCGACAATCAAACGATGGATCCGCGATGGATTGTCGGAAGTATGCGCGAACCACAGTGCGAAATACGCTGCAAGCAACCCGCTTGCGAACAGCACAAAACAGAGCGCGGTAACCGGTGACATATGTCCGGCCGGTGCCCCATTCACGGCAAAATCGATCG
>CAYLZA010000122.1:0-7154 GCA_964387575.1 uncultured Spirochaetales bacterium
CCTTTGGCGAGCCCCCGGATTCTTCTGCAGCTCATGAAGTTGCCTGCGGGCAGGACTCGATTTTGAGAATGATCCGGCGAGTATTCTAAAGACCGAGTTTTTCAAAAAGAGATAGGCGTTGAGGATCGCCGTCAGGTTCGGCACCGTTACGATGATTCCACTCGAAGAAGTGAGGAAAAAATCGAGGATGTTGTAGCTCGATCCCGATCCGAGATCCATCACGACGTAGTCGGCATCTATGGATTTGAGACGTCGTATCAGCTTTCGTTTGCGTCCCGTATGCATGTTGGCCAGGCCGGGAATTTCTCCGTCTCCCGGGACAAACCGGAGATTGTCATACCCGGTCTGCAGGATGATCTCCTCAAACCGTTCTGCGCCGGACATAAGGTATTCACCGATTCCACGTTTGAGCCCGCGCATTCCGAGTATCGTATGCAAATTCGAACCGCCGAGATCGAGATCCACGAGGACGACCCGTTTGCCCGTACGGGCGATTGTTACCGCGAGGTTGGCCGCGAGCAGTGATTTGCCTACTCCTCCCTTTCCGCTTGCAATGGGAAGAAGGAGCATTTATTCATCCTCCAACGTTGTCTCTTCCAATTCAGGTAAATTGCTGGTTTCGTCTTTCCGGGATTCAACCGACTGTTCTTTCAAGGATAGCAAAAAGAGAAGTAAAATCAAATCGAGTAGTACGATCACGATCAACGCGTAGTAGAATGTTATCGCGGAAGCTTCGGCCCCCGCAATTACCGATGTCGAAAGCGCGGACAAACGCTGTAACGGCAACGAAACACCGATAAACAGCGCCAGCGCCTGCAGCACGAGCAACAGAAACCCGGGGAAGGCTTCGAGGAATTTGGCGAGAATAATCAAATTTCTGTATTGCCGGTACCGTTCGAAATCCCGCGCGAGAAACAGCAGCGCTACCGCTACCGCCAGCTGCGATACTCCCGGCCACACCAGCAGGACCGAGGTTGTTATTGCAGAGGACGGATTTACGTGCAAAAATACCAGTCCCGCAATCGCCGCAAATCTGACGATCTGCCACGCTGTTCCGGCGTAGAGCCCAATGCTCCGCTTGTTCATGTGGAACAGAGTGTACGAGCGGAGCAATCGGGGGTCAAGAATTGGGGGCGAGCCCATTTTGCTAAAATCCGCTCAATTGTGTACCTTCAATACTACACACAGGTCACGCATGAGCATTTGATCGAGGTATCTATGAAACGAAAAGATCAACTTCTTTGGCTCGGAGCGGGCGCCGGACTCATGTTTATCGTCGCGTTTGTCGCATTTGCGCCGACGGTGCTCGCACAGTCAAACTCCGATACATCCGATGAATATCTGCAGACGCTATCAGATGTTTTTCGATTTATCGAGAACAACTATGTGGAAGAGGTAGAAGCGAAAAAGCTCTTCGAGGGAGCGCTTGAAGGTATATTCGATGCTCTCGATGATCCATATTCCTACTATCTCGACGATTCGGCTATGGAAAACCTCGGAGACGTAACCACGGGTAATTTCGGGGGTGTCGGACTGATCATTACGAAACCTGCGCCACGTGGTGATGAGGACGAGGAAGACGGCGCTCAGACGGACGAGGAAAAGTACGTCGAAGTTGTATCTCCTATAGAGGGTACTCCCGCATATAAGGCGGGCTTATCGGCGGGAGATTTTATCACAAAGATCGAAGGTAAGAGCACCAGACCGTATACGATCGATGAGGTTGTCGACAGACTCAGGGGCGAACCCGGAACCGAGGTGCAGGTAACGATAAAACGTGGAAAAAGCTCGTTTGATGTATCGATCAAGCGGGATATTATCGAAGTGCCGACGATTAAACATGCGATGATAGGAGACGACATCGGATATCTGAAGATTATTCAGTTTACCCCGTTTACCGATAATCGCATCGAGGAATCGCTGAAGGATTTCGATTCGAAAGGATACAAATCGCTGATAATCGATCTTCGAAACAATCCGGGCGGTCTCTTTCGATCGGTTATCGATATTGCCGATCTGTTTCTCTCGGAAGAGGTCATCGTTAGTACCCGATCTCGAATCCCCGAAGAAAACGAGGTGTATACAGCGGATCCGGGGGTCAAGATCAGCGGTTCAACACCGATTGCTGTTCTCATCAACAAAGGATCGGCTTCGGCATCGGAGATTCTTGCAGGCGCGCTTCGGGACAACGACAGAGCCGTACTTATAGGGGAGCAGAGCTACGGTAAGGGATCGGTGCAGGAGGTTCGGAATTTCGGCGCGGGCGGATTCAAGCTTACCACTTCCCGATACTACACACCGGCCGGGCGCAACATCGAAGAGATCGGTATCGCTCCTGATCTGAGTGTAAAGCCGCCGGAGCTGAGCGACGCCGAAGAGGAGGATCTTCAAACGCTCAACGAGGGCACCAGAATACGGAAGTTTGTCGAGGAGCATAATAATCCCTCCGAGCAGCAGATCAACGATTTTATCCAAACACTCGAGTCCGAGGGAATAGAGCTCGAGGAGAGATTGATCCGAAAGCTTATCCGGGATGAGGTTAACAGGACCAACAACAATCCACCGGTCTACGATCTGGAGTATGACACCGTGCTCCAGGAGGCGGTTCGGGTTCTCAACGAATCGATGTTACGATGAGCAGCAGGTATAGCCTGAAAACACGGAATCACTCGCAGCTCGTCGATATTACGCCGTCGGTTCGCGACGATGTGCGCTCCTCCGGGGTAAAGGACGGAATTTGTATTGTCTCCGTTCCGCACACGACCGCCGGTATTACGATAAATGAGAACGCCGATCCGACGGTGAAAAAGGACATGCTCAACGAGCTTGATGAAATTGTTCCCTGGAGTCACGGCTATGCTCACGCCGAAGGGAATGCGGCGGCTCATATCAAGGCGACGCTGACCGGATCGAGTGTATCGATACCGATCGAGGGTGGCGATCTCTTACTGGGGACGTGGCAGGGAGTGTTCTTCTGCGAATTCGACGGTCCCCGTTCCCGATCGTATATGTGCACGATCGTCTCGCAGTAGGTATGCGGCAGTTTGTTCTTTTAGAAGAGATTACAAATCATACCCACTATACCGTCGACGGTGATGACTTTCATCACATCGTGCACGTAGATCGATTACGCGTCGGCGACGAGTTCCCGGGTATTGATCCGTCGGGACGACGATTCAGCTGTACGATACAACGGATCGATTCAGACTCGTGCGTGTTGAAGCTCGGCCGTATCGACGAGGAAGATGAGGGTTGTTCGGAACGGGGACCGGTCTCCCGGCTCCCGGAAATTACGCTATTTCAATGTATTCCAAAGGGAAACAAAATCGAGCAGATTATACGTCAGACCACGGAAGCGGGAATTGCGGAAATCGTACCGGTGCAATCCGCGTATAGCGTGGCCCGTTTGATTGATCTTTCGGACGAGCGATTGGCGTCGAAGCATGCCCGTTGGAATCGCATCGCACGGGAAGCGGTCAAGCAGAGCGGCACCGAAAGAATCCCCGTTATACACAAACCGATTTCGCTGGAATCGATCCCGTTGGTGTGGAATGAACGCGGAAGTGCACTTTTTTTTCATCAAGAGTGCTTGGATTCTCGTGGGATTCACGATACCCTTGCGGATAATTCGAAGCGGGTCGGTATATGCATTGGACCGGAAGGGGGCTTTTCAACTGAAGAGATCTCGCTTCTGAGTGATGCGGAATTTGTGCCGATCTATCTCGGAGATACGGTATTGCGGACGGAAACCGCTGCGCTGTACGCGGTGGCCGCCGTACGAACGGTAATGTTGGAGCGCGACCGGTGGGTGAACAGACCATCAAACAGAAACGACGACTGAATATTCTATCGATACCTGTAGATCTTCTTAATCCCGAAGAGATAGAAGAGCGGCTGGACGAACTGATAAAAGACGGAGGTCAGCATCAGATCGTACTGCTTTCTCTTTGGGACCTTATTCGAGCTCGAGGTCGTTCGGCGTTTGCCAGGGCGGTTCGTACGGCTTCGCTCGTGATACCGAGCTCGAAAACGATCGTACGAATTGCCTGGATATTGCGTCGACGCCAGGTTCCGAGATATCTTCCGTTCGATTTCGTTATCAAGATTCTCGCGGCTCTCGAGAGTAAGCAACGCAGTGTATATTTGATCGGCTCTCGTGCCGGTGCTCTCCAGACGGCAACGGCAAATGTGAGAGGCTCGTTTCCACATCTGCATATAGTCGGACGATGCGCGGGCTACTTTCCGGCGGAAGATGAGGATAATATTATTCTCGCCATCCGAAAGGCAGCCCCGGTGTTGATTCTTGCCGGGAACGGTGTTCCCGGTCGTGACAAATGGCTCCTGGTTCATCGCGAACGGTTTTCTCCGGGGCTGACGCTCTGGTGCGGGGATTGTATCGAGATGTTTGCCGGACGGAAACGACGTACCAACCGTGATTTGTGGCACCGGGGACTCGATTTCCTGCCTGAGCTTCTCAGAAAACCGTGGAGAGCCTATCGCATATTTGTATATTTGTGGCTCGGCGTTCTTGTGACATACTACAGAATCAAGAAACTCTAGAGTGGATCTACAAGTCGTACAGTTTTATATATTCATATAACTCTTTGAGTCTTCCCCGCATGCGGGACGTGATGAGCCTGCCCGTGAGTCTTCGCAGGATCGGAATGAACAGAACCACTCCGACAAGATCCGATACGAATCCCGGGGTCAGCAGAAGGACCGCCGCAATCAGCAGCCCCGCGAGATGGTCGAACGATTCTTCCGGATATTCACCGGCTTTGATACCACCATGGATTTCTCCGAGTATTTTCGTCAGTCGCCCGCGCACGAGGACAAGGGCAATGAGAGCGGTTCCTGCAACGGCGGCCATCGTTATGTACGCACCTATGTATTTGCGCACGAGGAGAAGCAGAAAGAACTCTCCAAATGGAACCAGTGAGTAAAGCATGATCACGAGAAGCACCTTCATGATGAATCCGCGATCAAGGAATCGTATGAGCGACTTCATACTGAGCATTACGGCTGAGATAGTAACACGGCCGACTGAATCGGGCAAACGCATTTCAATGCCATAGCGTCCTGCAATGCAATACTATAACCGGCGGCCTCGCAAATGGCTCTATTTTTCCTAAATTTGACAACCCCGATTGGACCGAGTATACTTTTTGTCCCCCCGTATGATCAGAGTGCTGCTAATTGACGACGATGAACAGGCCCACCAGATCCTGCGTGTAGTACTACCGAGCGAATACACCATCGTCTCGAGCTTGCGCGGGAGACGGGGAATAGAGCTCGTTCGGTCGACGGCGCCCGATCTTGTCTTGCTGGATATGAGTCTTCCCGATATGCACGGCCTCGAGGTGCTCGACACGATAACATCGGATCCGGTAGCGCCTCCGGTCGTTGTTATCACGGCGTTTGGGAAAATATCACTTGCCGTGCGATCGATCCGTGCCGGTGCCTGTAATTTTCTCGTAAAGCCATACAAGAAACGAGAGTTACTCGAGGCGATTCGGGTTGCAGTCGGGATGTCGCTCGTCGAGAGAGACGGGATCGAGGAAAATCCGATCCTTGCCCGATTTACCGGAGATTCCGCCGGCGCTCGCAGGGTGAGGGAGTTGCTGGGACTCTACGCGCCGTCGGACAAACCGATTCTGATTATGGGCGAGAGCGGTACCGGAAAGGACCTTGCGGCGGAAATCGTCCACCAAATCTCACGTAGAAACGAAGGCCCGTTTATCCCGCGTAATTGCGCGGCAATACCGTCGACGTTGATAGAGACCGAGCTCTTTGGTTCGGAGAGAGGGGCATTTACCGATGCCGTATCACGCCCGGGATGTTTTGAACGTGCCGATGCGGGTACACTCTTTCTCGATGAGATCGGAGAAATGCCGACCGAATTGCAGGCAAAGCTTTTGAGGGTACTCGAGGAAGGACGGGTTGCTCGAATCGGCGGTAGTAAAAACGTCAGGATCGATGTTCGGATTGTATCGGCGACAAATGCCGATATATCACATGAAATCGAGCACAAGCGTTTCAGAAAGGATCTTTACTATCGGATAAGCACGCTGGTAATAACGATTCCTCCGCTTCGAAACCGTTGCGAAGACATCCCGCTTCTCGCGCACTCGCTTTTACAGCGGGAACGGTGCAACGCACGAATCAGCGAAAACGCAATGGATAAATTGTGTGGATATCATTGGCCCGGAAACGTACGCGAGTTGTCCAACGTGCTATCTCGCGCGGTGTTGCTTGCCCGACGCGGTACAATTGAAGCGCCACATATCGTGCTCGATCCTAACGATGCTACTCCACTTTCCTGATGTAATAGGCGTCGAGAACCGGTACTGTTTCGCCGTCCTGCATCTGATGAAGCGCGAGAACTTTACCGACAACCATGATTCGAGAGTTAACCTGGATCTCATCGGGATGGGGATTTCGAGTCCGGCGGGCGGGAATTGCATTGGAAAATTTCTCGCCCTGAAGTAGCAATATACATTGATACATTACCACTTCTTCTACGCCGATCCATTTTCCTCCGACGATGTTCAGTTGGCCGACGAAGTTATCCGTGCCCGATTGTATAACGTACCGTTCGGCAACCGTTCCGTCGATAATGACGATTTTTTCAGGGAGGGCCTCTACATTGCCTTTTTCGGCTGCATTTGACAAACTCGCGATAGTGGCGTTGAAGTCCACGATATTGTTAAAATCCTCGAGAGTCTGACCGAAAATGAAAAAAGGAATGAATAATAGAGCGGAGGCAACGACCAGTCTTTTTATCATGGCAACATCCTCGGCTTCGATACTACGGCTAATTCCGTGACGGGTCAAGATCCGACTGTAAAACGGATAAATACAGCCGAATTAAAGAAAAGGCTTGAAAAAAGGTGGTTGGCTTGCTAAGTTTATTTTTTAGTAAACACGACGTGTTTGACAAACTGCGAGGAGGCTCCTATAGTGAGCATGCTCAAAGCAGCGCGGACTCACCTGATGAAGAGGGATCATGAGCAACAACGATATTGTACCTGGATTTGACGACGAAAAGGATGATAGTTTAAAAATCCGACTACAGCGTGTTGACTCCGTAGACGGCTGCCTCATACTCTATCTCACCGGGTACATAGATACATACAACTCGAATTTTTTCCAAA
>CAYLZA010000123.1:0-5476 GCA_964387575.1 uncultured Spirochaetales bacterium
GGATTTGCGTAAGATGGTACGGCGAATGCCGCCTGCAGATCAGCGGTTGACGATGTTGTTCAGCGCAACGCTCAACAGTCGTGTATGGCATCTCGCCTGGGAATATATGAACGATCCGGTCGAAATCGTTATTAATCCCGAAAACCTGACCGTTGATGAAGTCAAGCAGGAAATTTATCACGTCTCCCGTGATGAAAAACTCCGTCTCCTGCTCGGCATTTTACAGCGTGAGAATCCCGAAAACGCGCTGGTCTTCACCAACACCAAACAGGGCGCCGAAATACTATCAAAGCGGCTATCACTCAACGGCCATGAGAGCAGTTTTATCATCGGGGACCTCCCGCAGAAAAAACGGATTCAACTCATCGACAAGCTCAAAAAAGGCGAGCTCAAGATACTGGTGGCTACCGATGTTGCCGCACGTGGATTACACGTAGACGATCTCCCGCTCGTGGTGAATTACGATTTGCCCGAAGATCCTGAAGGATACGTACACCGAATCGGTCGCACCGCCCGGGCCGGAAATACCGGAAAGGCCGTCAGCCTCGCCTGTGAACGATATGTATACGGGCTGGAATCGATAGAAGAGCTGATCGAGCGTAAAATCCCGGTCGTCTCGTTCGATACGGAGATGCTCGTCGAAGACCAAAGCGAAGACACGTACATCAATACGGATAACTACAACACTCGCCGCTCCTCCGGCGGATCGAGAAGCGGGACGCGGAGCCGATCGGGAAGCTCAGGACGGAGTAATTCCGGAAAAGGTTCACGTGATAATTCCTCGAGGGACGGTTCGCGGCAGGGGACCGGCGAGCGCGACCGCAAACCGAGCAGACCGGAACGTGCAAAGCCCGACGCTGCGCACTCGAGAGGCTCCAGCCAATCATCCAAACGGCAACATCCGAACCAAAAACAATCAAACAAACCGAAAAACTCAAATAACGCATCAACGAAAAACCGTTTCCCCGCTACGCGTGCGGACTCCCTCGATGATCGGATCGCTCATTATAAGAAAAAGTACGGGGAGGATTTTCGTTTCGTTCCCGAAGAGGAGCAACAGAAGCCGTCGCAGGAGCAATCGGAAGGTCGTAATCAAAAAAAGGGAATTGCGCGCGCTATTCGCAGGCTCTTCGGAAAGCCTTCCGAGTGATGTCCGCCGACCAAAGGGCTTCACCAGTTTTACGACAGCATACTATACTTGCTCCCACATCAGCTCGGCGCAAATGAGGAAGCTCTGAGATGCACATTTTCGATCTGGACCACACGTTGATTAGCGGATCGACCGGCCGTCACTATTTGGCGACGGCCGCCGACCACGGCGTGCTTCCTCGTCGTGTCATGTTGAGCATTCCAATGGTTTATTTCAGGTATCGCATCGGGAAACTGAAACTGTCGCATATCGACCGCGAGCTTCCACAGTTAAAAGGTATTGAACGAGCGCTCCTCGAAGAGGTGGCGGAAAGGGCATTTGACGAGCGCATCAAACCGGCGTTGTTCACCGACGCCGTCCGTTATGTGGAGACGCTCAAGGCCGCCGGAGAGGAATTGGCTATAGCAACGTCGTCGGTAGATGTCATCGTCGAGCCCCTTCTCGAGTATCTCGGGATTCGAACACTGATTGCCTCTTCGGTCGAATTCGAGGACGGTAAATGCACCGGAAAGTTCCTCTATGCACCCGCCTTCGGTCATGAAAAAAAAGAGCGAGTGCTCGATTTTCTGATGCAACGAAACATCGACCTTTCCCGGTGCTTTTTTTACTCCGACAGCGTCTACGATCTCCCGCTTCTTCAGGAAGTAGGCAATCCGGTAGCGGTTAATCCGGATTTTATGCTCAACCGTCATGCAAAACGATCGGGATGGCGGGTCATGAGATTCAACAAGTGAACGCCGAAACGACGACAACCGATACATCGCGAATTCTCGTACTCGACGCCGGCGGTACCGGCATACGTGGCATAGTATTCGACAAATCCGGGCACATCGTGGACCGGGAATTCGAAGCAACACCGGCCCTTCATCCCGAGGCGGGTGCAACCGAATACGACCCGGAGGAGCTCTGGAATGCCCTCAAATCGGTTCTTTCGAGAACCGTGCACAAGCAGCCGCAGGGAACCGACATGATCAAAGCCATCGGTATCACCACGCAGCGTGCTTCGTTCTGTCTCTGGGAAAAAAGTACGGGAAAACCGCTTACGAATATTATCAGTTGGCAGGACGTGCGTGCGGCCGATGTCGCCGACGAGATGAATCGAAACATCGTGTGGAGAGCGTTGAGAAAAGCCGCCGCCGTCGTCAGTTTTTTTACCCGCAGTCCGTTGCTGACCGCGACATCGATGTTGAGAATTACCACCGACCACGACACCTGTCGAGTGCGTTGGATTCTGAAGCAGCGGCCTGAGCTGCGCGAACGATGCGAATCCGGAGAAGTCGTGTTCGGGACGGTTGATACGTGGTTTATATATAAACTGACCGGGGGAAGATCACATGTAACCGATTATACGAACGCTACGGCTACCGGTTTGTTCAATCCGTTCGCGCTCAAATGGAACGGCCTTTTCTGCAGAGTGTTTCATATTCCGATGAAAATACTCCCGGAAGTCGTCGATACAAACGGTTACTTCGGAACGACCGACGCAAATGAAGCAGGTGCTGCAATACCGATCAGAGCGGCGGTCGGAGATCAGCAAGCGGCGTTATTCGGACACTGCTGTTTCGAAAAAGGAGAGGTGAAGATTTCACAGGGCTCGGGTGCTTTTGTCGATATCAATGTCGGGCCGAAGGAGAAACTCTCCCGTCGAGGTCTTTTCCCGATGGTTGCATGGGTACTCGACGGTCAACCGACGTATATGCTCGAAGGATACGTTGCAACCGCAGGAACGTTGATCGACTGGCTCGGAATGGGGATGGGATTCAGTAATACACCGAAAGCGTTGAACGAATTCGCCGCCGAATGCGAAGACTCGGAGGGCGTTATTTTTATCCCCACCCCTTCGGGGATACGTTTCCCGTATTTCAATCCGAGAATGAAAGCGACAATTCTCGGTCTCACGCTCTCCACACACAGACGACATCTTGCGCGAGCCGTGCTCGAAGGGATAGCTCTCAGAATCGTCGATATACTCGATGGAATTCACAGCGATGCACGAGTTCCTGTTCGTTCGATGCGTGTTGACGGCGGTGTGAGCCGTTCGGATGTTTTGATGCAGTGTCTCGCCGACTACGCCGACATCGATGTGTACCGATCTCATGACACGGAAATGACATCTCGTGGCGCAGCGTTTCTCGCCGGTCTGGCCGCCGGATTCTGGGAATCGCAGGAGGAGCTCAGATCACTCAGCGTCGAATATCGGCAATTCACGCCCTCGATACATGAGTCGTTTCGGACCGCCAAAATCCGCAGATGGAGAAAAGCGGTCAACGCGGTAATGTCGATAGAGTAATCGCAATCCGTTAGAATAACCCCTCGTACTCCATCGGCGAATAAAAACCGAATTCAATATCCCGATAATACTCCACCGGACCCGATTCTTCGATTGAAGAAATCGTACGCTCGATTTGACGTTGCGAACGATAGCACCGTATTGCGTCCAGCTTTTTTTGAAAGGACTCGGCGGGAGCGGTTATTTTGAGATTCGGCGGCTCGAGAAATCTATAGTACACCGCAAGCTCGTACACATCGGGTATTTCTTCGAGCGGTTTTCCGAGCTCGGGCCAGATCTCTCCGGAGGCGTGAAAAATCGAGATCAACAACTCCTGATATACGAGCTTGTGATCGGGATGGAAATCCGTCAGTCCCGGTACGAATATTCTGGTAGGTCGAGTCGTACGAATCATCGACGTCATCGCATTTTGCAGACCGGTATATCCTGATATCACCCCGGGATCACCGGCTTGCGCAGGACGTCTCCCGGCGAATCGATACAAATCGTTATCCGCAAAACCGAGCCATTCCACATCCGTAACACCGAGAACGGAAAAACTCTCCTGCGCTTCATCTTTTCGTATACGAGTTATTGAGTCTTTTTCGCTCAGATCGCAGTAGCCCATACTCCCGTCGGTGGCGATTCTCATTGAACAGTGAACCCCGTGCTCAACCGCGCACACAACGAGTATTCCCGCGCCTACGACGATATCGTCATCGTGAGGCGAAATAAAGAGCCAACGCTCCTCGTCGCCGTACCATGACTCGAACAGCCGTGATAGCGACTCTTTATTCTCGCTCGTTTCGTTTATTCTGCGCTGCAGTGTCCAGCCGCTCACGACGAAGGCTCCTGAAACTCGTTCCCGATTTTTCGCGCTCGTTCGGCCTTATCCAGATTGATCTCCAGAGCCGTTCCAATTTCTACGAGGAGATTCCAACCTGCTGCAAGCTCCACATACGGCGCGAACTCCCCACCCTCCGGGATCAAAATCGTCGGAAGATCGGTCTCCCGACTACCTATCGATACAACCTTCAACCCGACGCCGTCGACGAGTACCTCACGAAATTTTTCGACTTCTTCCTCGAAAGGCTGTACGACGACAACCAGGTCATCGGAATCCATGATTTCTTCGATACCATGTACCGCGTAGGTTCCTTCGAGAAAATCGGACGGTCTACGTACGATTTCGTTTGTTTTCAGCGTAAGCTCTTCGGCAACGCCGTCGTTGCGACCGGCCCAATAGAGAGTTCGTGCACGTTTCGCCTTTTCAACTATCTCCTGAGGTATTTCAAGGGTGAGCGCGCGCTCAAACGAGTCTGCAAGCACATCCAAATCAGGAAGCATCCGCCTGTTTCGCACGCGAAACATAATATCGTAAAAAAGCGCCTGCTCAACGACGGTTTTTGTCGCAGCCACCGCCGTTTCCTTACCCGACAGGAGATGGTACGTAAAGTGCGCTGCTTCTTCGACGGGGCTATTCTCCAATGCCGTTACGCCGCCGATGCACTCGTGTCCCCCACTTCGAAGCGATCTCAGTAATCGGACGACTTCCTTCGTCTTTCCCGAGTTGGACGCAGCTATTACCGCAACCGATCCAAGATCGTACTCGAGCGCCTGTGTTGCTCCTTCGCTTTCCAGGTGCTCCGGATATGCGAAGCGCAAAGCATCGTAACGGACCTTCTTCGACGGGAAAATCCTCGATGAACCTTCACCGGTAAAGAGAATTTTCGAATAGGTGATTCGTTTACTCAATTCCGTAATCGCTTCGATATTCAGCTCGCGTATAACGCGAACGGAATCCATCATCTCATTAACCAGAGCGTATTGTTCGTAACGTGAATCGTTCAGGTTCATAGTTCCTCCTTTCTAAATACCGTTGAGCTCTGTGCCAAATCTCCGAATTCCGGAAGCGTACCGACAAGCGGCGCGAGATAATCAACAAAAGCTTTTGACACATCCGGTTGGTCTCCGGCGAGAAACTCCCCGGGAATCGGCTTCGTCTTTTCCGCGACATCCTCGAGCGGGATCGTGCCGTATTTCGCTCGATAGGGTGC
>CAYLZA010000123.1:5486-7150 GCA_964387575.1 uncultured Spirochaetales bacterium
CGCTCGTTCGATCGAGACCATCACTCCGTCCTCGCCTTCGAGCGCACGCTCCACGGCGCGCTTACCGCATATATATGCTTCGTCTACATCGAGATCGCTCGTCCGATCGGATGCACACATCGGTAACGACTCAGGTATTTGAAATTCGCCGCGAAATTCAAGCTCGTCCGAAATAAGCCGATGTAGATTCAACGCTGCACTTGCGCCTCCCATAGCTCCGAATTCAACATTCGAAAACCAATCGGTACTTTGGGCAGCGGAAACCGGTGTACCATCTTCCCAGACGGCCCCTTCCCCGACGACAATATAGGCCCATCCGTGTTTCTCTATAGTCTGCTTTACATCGGTAAGTACGCTTTCTTTTTCCATCGGACGTTCCGGGACATACACCAGATGCGGTGCATCGCCGGTATCACGTCGTGCCAACACCGATGAAGCGGCAAGCCACCCCGCGTCTCTTCCGATCGTCTGATGGACGACAAATCGATCGACCCATTGCATATCTCGTGCAAGCCGGCCTGACTGCATGACCGACAACGCAACGTAGCGAGCGGCCGACGGATAACCGGGCGTGTGATCGGTGCCGAAAAGATCGTTATCAACGGTCTTCGGTATTCCTATACAGTTGATATCGTATCCGTTCGAGCGGCAGTAGCGACCGATACGGTGAATCGTATCCATCGTATCGTTTCCCCCAATCATAAAGTAATATTTTACTTCGTACGATTTCAGCAACTCGAGGATCTCAGGCAGATCCTCGTCGGACAACTTGTACCGGCACGAACCGAGCACGGATGAAGGGGTCTGTTTCAAAAGGACCAGCTGCTGCCGTGATTCCTTCGAAAAATCTATTACCCCATTTTTGAGAAACCCTTCGATTCCGTAGCGCATGCCGAGACAGCCGTCTATCCGGTCGGACGCATCTACCGCCTGAACAACTCCCAACAGACTCGAGTTGATAACAGCGGTCGGACCGCCTGATTGTCCTACGAGAGCGTGTACTGCCATTGTGTACCTCCTTATTCGTTGAGTATCGTATCCGTATATCGCTGCATCGCACTCAAAGACGCACCCAATACTGCCTTATCATTACCGCCGGAGTAGCGTATAAAGTACAAGATGAGCCAGGTTCTCCGCGCCGCTCTTTGCATGAGCGCTGTTGCAAACGACACAGCAATTTGCGTCGTTCTCGACGACACATGCGATATCGGGAAAATGTTCCGTCAATGTCTCGAGGAAATTCGGAATCGTATAATCGAAGTACGCTGACGGGACTACGCTCCCCATTCGAGATACCACCGATGATGCGGCGATCCCGACGCCTTTGTAGTTCCGGTATTTTTCATATTGCCCCTCGATATTGCAGATGACGCTACGCATAATTGCATCTTTCCCGACCCCGTCGAGCGGTACACGAATCGTCTCCAGCATCATTTCCGAGTAATCAATCGCCGAAACAATCAGATCGTTTCGTCTGATATACAATCCACCGAATGTACCCATATCAGGATTGAGCGAGAGCAGCTCCGCGGGTTTTCCACCCTCTCGTCCTGAAGTACCACGATCGATAACACGAACGGAAACCGCGCCCAAAGGACGCGGCTTCAGCTTTAGTAAATGTGTTGTACGATCGACATGGAGCCGGCCGTACAATGATAATGTTT
>CAYLZA010000124.1:0-7143 GCA_964387575.1 uncultured Spirochaetales bacterium
AAACAGGGGTATGGTAGTGGGAAACCGTGCCAACGGTTCATAATGCGAATTCCTGTACGATGCAGACCGATAATTGACCAAAGTGCTCGAAATAACTACCTTAGTCGTTACACCACGGCCGTGGCATAATGAAAACTATCTGCCGAAAAGGGTGAAACTCTCGCCAACGACCGAACCGCCTCAGTATCCCATCTTCGTATAGTGAGCGTGCAATGATTAAAAAGGCGTACTTCAAAAAGCTTTTCTTCTCATATATCGGTATCGCTTTACTCCCGCTCGCGATTCTCTCATGTGTTACCTACTTCCTCGTGGTTCCGAGGATGGTAGCACGGGAGCTCGAGCATAGCGGTCGGCTTCTCGAGTACGTAAGCCAGGTTTCCGAGCTCGTACTGAGCGAAGCGTGGAGCACCGCGCTGAACTACGCCTCGGACGATCAATTCCAGGCGGTCTCATATCCAAACGAGGAAGATATATTCCTGACTTCTCAGGTAATAGATAAGGTAGATCATATAAAAAGCGCGAACGAGCTTTTTCATTCGGTTTATCTGTATCTCGGATCCAAGGGAAAAATAATTGCCTCGGAAGATTGGTACAACGACGTGGTCGACTACTACGATATGGGGTGGCTTCCTCACTACACCGGAGATCGGCGTGCTCCCGTAGCGATTTCCCGAACGATCGAGGTACCTATCAATAATCATAACGAGATCAGAAAAGTAGATGTTATTACGGTGGCTACCGACCTCAGCAACGGGCAGGGGATGGTCGTCCTCAACATTTATGAAAACAGCTTCAGATCGGTTTTCGAGAATCTGAAGCGTCGGAGCGGCAAGCTTCTTATAATCGATGAAAATGGAAAGGCGATTTCCCACTATGATCAAAATAGGAACTATACATCGCTATCTGACGAGGAATATATCAGACGCATTCTTAACGGCGAGGGGCCTAGCCAATTCACTGCGCAAGTCGACGGTAATAGCTACGGGGTTACGTATGTAAAAGCACCGATGAGTGAATGGATCTACGTGGATCTCGTGGGTACCAATATGCTGGCACTCACCGCAAAAACGCTTTCACTGATTATTATGATCGCCGCGCTGCTCTGCGCAGGGGGCGGGGTAGCAGTAACGATTCTTCTTTCTAAAAAGATGTATAGTCCCATACGCCATCTCGTATCTCGTTTTTCAGGTAACGGTGAGGCCGGGGACGATGCCGAGTCCTCGTCAACGGTCTATGACGAGTTTATGTTTCTCGATAATACGCTTGATACCATGATGAGCGAGAAGCATCAGATGAAACGAGTGATGGACTCGAACCGGACACTCGTGCGAGATCAGTTTCTACAGTTGCTCGTCAAAGGAGATGTACGCGATCGTCTCGAGATAGATCAGCACCTGGCGCATCTCGATTTGACGTTTGAGTATTCTTACTTCACGATCCTCAATTTCGAGTTTGATGACTGGATGCGAATGAATTATCTGCTCGATCAGAATGAAATCCGGGCACGTCGTAAATTGATCAGAATGCTGCTTGAAAAGGAGCTCGAGGATGAAGGATTCGATACATCGATTATCAATGTCGAGCTCAGACGCATCATTGTGCTGCTAAACTTTTCGCACGACGGTGAAGATCCGGAAACGCCTGAGATGATAATTCGTATCGTGGATGGAATTCGTGAGCAGATTTTGCAAGCGAGCTCGATTTCGGTGTCGGTCGGGATGGGGAGTATCGTCGATTCGCTACTTGAAATCAGCAAGTCCTATTATCTGAGTTTTCGTGCACTTGAGTACAAGATCCTGTATGGCAATGGGCAAGTTCTGTTTATCAACGATATCAAGAGAGAGAAGGACTCGCATTTTCTTGATAAATACACGATAAGCTTTTCGGAGGATAAGCTGCAGGATGCGGTGGTGTCGGGAGATGAAGAAAGAATTGCCGCTCACTTCGATGAAAGCATTGATCATCTCGTACGCCTCGGAGCGGAGCATCCGTATGTTCGGACGGTTTTTCTTCAATATGTTGCACTTTTAGCAGGGCTTCCGTATGCGCTCAACTTGAGCAACTACGACGGGATGTCCGACGAAGAGTATAGGCGTATCGCGCACTACAAATCCGCGAATGAGATGAAAGAATATATCCGCGATTTATCGGCATCCATTGTCAAAGCGTATCGGGAAGAGGCGATCGTGGATCCGAATACCAGACTCGTTTCCGAAATTCGAAATTATGTTCAGAATAACTTCGATAGAGATATCGGACTCGAAACGGTGGCGGATGAGCTGTATGTCAGCAAATACCATCTTTCCCGAGTATTCAAGCGAACGGCGGGAGAGACGTTTAATGAATATTTGACGAATCTTCGGATGAAAAAAGCCAAGGTTCTTTTGTCCGACGAATCGATAGATATCCAGACGGTAGCGAGACAGGTCGGATATGAGAACGCAAACAGCTTCAGACGTGCGTTCAAGCAAAAATTCGGTTTGAGCCCCTCGGCGTATCGACACAGATATGCGAGCTTCGAATCGGTATCGGCGCGGTGAATCGACTCTGCGAGCAAGCGGCCGTCCGACCGCTCCGGAATGGCCGGACAACGATACCTTTATACCCGGTTATCAATATCTGACGAAAAGAGCAATTATTACCGATTGTCGGAGCACGTGACTGCGGATAGGGTAGCACTATCTGTTATTCGTACACCACTGTGATCTATTTCCATACGAATGAGGTAAGTAACCGGTGATTCGCCATAGTTTTGACGAAAAGATATTTCATGGATTCCTGGTATCGCTGATTCTCATAGCGGCGACGAGTATGCTGCTTCCGTTCCTCAATCTCGTGGCAATTTCGTTCAGCAGCGTCAAACCGATTCTCTATCACGAGGTATTCATATGGCCGGTTGATTTTCAGACAGACACCATGAAATATGTCGTGACGAGCCCGCAAATGCTGACCTCGCTCGGTAATTCGGTGTTCATCACGGTTGTCGGGACCAGTTTGAGTGTAACGGTAACGGCGATGATGGGATACACACTGTCCAAACGGTACATCAAGGTCCGTGCACTACTCCTCATGGCGGTAACCGTCACGATGTTATTCAAGCCGGGCATTATCCCGACGTATATGGTGGTGCGTGGGGTCGGGCTGATTGATACCCGCTGGTCGGTAATGATTCCGGTTTTGATAAGCCCGTTCTATCTCATCATAATCAAGACGTTTTTCCAGAGTTTTCCCCCGCATATAGAGGAATCAGCGATTATGGACGGCGCGAGCCATGCCAGGATCTTTGCGCAAATCGTCGTGCCGCTTTCTATGAATGGAATAGCGGTTATTCTGCTGTTCTACGCCGTCGCACGATGGAATACCTTCTATCACGCGGTGATGTATATCAACGACATGTCGAAATATCCGCTGCAGGTGCTGTTGCGGGAAATTATCGTTCTCGGAACCAATCTGGACAGCTCTCAGGGTACGAGCGAATTGGTCAGAGATGTCCCGGCTGAGAACATCAAGGCCGCAACAATTGTGTTTGCCACTTTTCCGATTCTGGTTGTGTATCCGTTTCTCCAGAGATACTTCGTAAAAGGGGTCATGCTCGGATCACTAAAAGGATAGACGCACCGAGACGGATTCTACGAGCATTTGCGCAAGAATTGACGAGGCAAGCAAGAATTGCCGATTGTAACTGAATTGCCGCTTCCGGTAAGGTAATCAGCATGAAGTCAACGAATATCACCCTCGCGGAAAAGCCGGGGGTCGGTGAGTCTCTTCGCGGCGCGGTGCCGAAAAAAGAGTCACTGTTAAAGAATATCCAGAAAAACAAGATGCTCTATCTGTTTTTGCTGCCGGGTGTGATCTACTTCATCATCTTCAAATACGGTCCGATGTACGGGCTCCTGATCGCGTTCAAGGACTACAACTTTCGTGATGGAATCCTCGGAAGCTCATGGGTGGGCTTCGCGCATTTCATAGACATGTTCAAAGCGGATTCGTTCTACACGGTGTTCAGGAATACCTTTCTGATCAGTTTCTATAAGTTGGTCTTCGCCTTTCCGGGACCGATCATCCTGGCGATCATGCTTAACGAGATCCGCAGCCTCTATTTCAAACGGACGTTGCAGACGGTGGTGTATCTGCCGCACTTTCTTTCATGGGTCATTGCGGCGGGTATCTTTCTGCAGATCCTCGGTCCCGTGGGGGTGGTCAACGAGGTACTCAGCTCGTTGAACATGAAGACCTACAACTGGTTCATGGAGGAGCAGTTTTTCCGTGGAATTGTGGTTGTCTCACACATCTGGAAGGAAGTGGGATGGGGGACGATCATCTACCTCGGAGCGATATCGGGAATAAATCCCGAGCTCTATGAAGCGGCGTATGTAGACGGAGCGAAGTCGTGGCACATGATGTGGCGGATTACGCTGCCGACGCTGGTACCGACGATCGTGATCCTGTTCATCCTGCAGCTCGGGCGGTTGCTGGAGGTTGGATTCGAACAGATCTTCGTGCTGTACAACCCGATGGTGTATGAGGTCGGCGATGTATTCGCTACATACATATACCGGATCGGGTTACAGGGGATGCGGTTCAGCTACACTGCGGCGATCGGCGTGTTCGAGTCGGTAGCGGGGTTGCTCCTGGTGCTGCTGTCGAACTGGATGGCTCGACGCGTCAGCGGCGGAGAGTACGGCATATGGTAGAGGGATATCTGCGATGTTGAGACGCGGCAAAGACGAGAAGGTTTTCCACGGAGTATTAGTTAGTGTTGCCGTGCTGGCTGCCATCAGCATGCTGCTTCCGTTTCTGAACCTGGTGGCGGTTTCCTTCAGCGGGGTAAAGCCGATCCTCCATCATGAAGTATTCATCTGGCCGAAGGATTTCCAGACGGATACGATGGAATACGTAATAACCAGCCCGCAGATGCTGAGTGCCTTGCTCAACACTGTTTACATTACGGTTATTGGAACGGCGCTGAGCCTGACGGTTACTGCATTGATGGGATATGCCTTGTCGAAGAAGTACATCAAGGTACGGTTTATCGTGCTGCTTGCGGTAACGTTTACGATGCTGTTCAAACCGGGAATCATCCCGACCTACATCGTCGTACGTGGTGTCGGGCTGCTCGACACCAGATGGGCGTTGATGATCCCGATGCTGATGAATCCGTTCTATCTGATCATCATGAAGACGTTCTTCCAGGGACTGCCGCAGGACGTGGAGGAGTCGGCGATTATCGACGGAGCGGGAACCGGGACGATATTCATGCGAATCGTAGTCCCGTTGTCGATGAACGGACTCGCGGTCATACTGTTGTTCTATGCGGTTGCCCGATGGAACACGTTTTTCCACGCGGTGATGTATATCAACGACATGTCGAAGTATCCGCTGCAGGTGTTGCTGCGAGAGATCATCGTGCTCGGTACGAACCTCGACAGCTCGCAGGGAGCGAGTGAGTTGGTGAGGGATGTACCGTCGGAGAACATAAAGGCGGCGACGATCGTGTTCGCCACTTTCCCGATATTGGTGGTATATCCGTTCCTGCAGAAGTACTTCGTAAAGGGAGTCATGCTGGGATCGATCAAGGGCTGATCCGCGGGATTGGTCCTGCGAAATGCCGTATCGGCGTGATCGTCGATACCGCGCCCCGGAAAACAACGCAATAAGGAGGTGATACTGCCGCAGATCATTGGAAAAGACATCAATAGTTCTGCTTGAAATTAATCATGCAGTTCACAAAACAACATCAAAAGGAGAGATGTGATTATGAAGAAACTATCTATTTTAGTAGCCCTCATCGTCGGAATTTCGGCGATAGCCGTAGCCGGCGGACAACAGGGTGAAGCAACAACAACCGAAGAAGGTCTGGTACCGCTCGAGGTGCTCGCCGACTTCCAGTGGCAGAGTGATCCGATGAAATCGGAGGAGTTCGAAATCTGGAATAATTTCGCGAATGAAGATGTCGGCGTGGATCTTACGTTTATAATGCCGCCGCATGCCAACTATCACGAGAAACTCAACGTACTTTTCGCATCCGGCGATCTGCCCGACATCGTATGGGACGACCTGCTGCAGGATCGAGTAAAGTCCGGATATGTACGACAGCTCGACGACTACCTCGAAATGCCGAAGTACAAGGAAACGCTCGACAGAGTCGTTCCCGAAGAGCTTTGGGATTTTGTAACATTCGGCGGCAAAACATATTTTCTACCCAACCCGATCGTCACCGGTAACCGTCGCGGTGACATGATCCGTGCCGACTGGCTGGATAATCTCGGTCTCGAAATGCCGGAAAACCTCGAGGACATCAAGGACGTGTTTCACGCGTTCCGTTATGATGATCCCGACGGTAACGGAGAGAAAGACACATATGCTGCAGGATTCCGCGGCGCATTTGATCTCCAGTCGTTCTGGTGGCCTGCGTACAACATGCCGGTCGACGATATAGACGGGGAGCTCAAGCTTCAGTACACGCAGCAGAAGTACAAAGAGTACCTGGCGTTCATGCGGGAGCTCTGGGCGGACGATGTGTTCGATCCCAATTCCTTCTTGAACTCAGGCTCACAGTGGGGCGAAATGTGGAAGACCGGTCAGATCGGCTACTTTCACCACTATGCCTACCGAGCAAAAACCAACTTTCAGACACAGATTAGAGATATCAGCGAAAATCCGAATGCGGTTGTCGAATGGGTCCCCGGAATCAAGGGACCGTACGGTCAGGGCAGCACGTCGGACCGCGGATCGGGACGTTTCCTTATGATTACCAGCGAGAGTCAGAATCCCGAAAAGGCGATGGACTATCTGGTATGGACCCTCGATCTCCCCGAAGACGTACGAGAGTTCCTCAAATGGGGTATCGAAGGAAAACAGCATATCGTTCGTGACGGCAAGAAATACCACAATCCGCACACTTGGACCTATGCCGATAACGAAGCTGCGGCACTCGGCGATAAGGAATGGTTCGATTATACGCAAAACACTCCGTCGATCGCGCGTCTACGGTCATTCAAGTTCTACGCACAAGTTGATACGAGCTCCGAATGGTTGAGCTCTCGATTCGGCGAATACGGGTCGATGGTTCTGCAGGAGAATGCAAAGGTCAATCATCCGCTGAACACCCTCCTGCTCGGCAAGCCTGAACTGGCGCGCGAA
>CAYLZA010000125.1:0-253 GCA_964387575.1 uncultured Spirochaetales bacterium
GATTCCCAGTCGATCAGCTCGTCCCATTTGTCGACGAAACCCGTGATATACTCTTCCTGATAGTGATCCGTTTCCCGCACCGCTGCGGGATCGTTCCCGAACTTTTGTTCAACTGCTCCGTCCATACCGTATCCTCCTGAAAAGACGTATTTTGCGTCGACAGCTGCTCCGTGTGCTTTGTACTTCGTGACCCCATTTGCCATTCGTGTCTTTGGGTTCATAGGGCAGACAATCCAACCTGGTAGCGATGTGT
>CAYLZA010000125.1:263-7139 GCA_964387575.1 uncultured Spirochaetales bacterium
CCGTATCCTCCTAAAAAAGATTTAATTTGCGCTGACAGCTGCTACGTGAGCTTTGTACTTCGTGAACCCATTTGTCTTTTTGCCTTTGAGCTCATAGGGTAGACAATTCGACCTGCTATCGATGTGTACCGACTAAAGGAGAACAGCTATCAATGCATTCTTATACCAAAGTTTTGTGTACACATCGTTTCAGTTGAAAATATGTACCGTTCGAGGGTGGACAGTCAAGGTCGACTGGGGAAAAAGAGCGGTAGTAACCGTAAATAAAGCTTCATCCGAGTCGATTCGGGCCAATCGGTTGCCGGGTTCCGTAAAGTGGTGAGATGTTTGTGGAATTCGACTATCCTCACTATACTCTTCACAATAATTGGAGGAGTCTATGTCCGCCGAGCCAAACCAGTCTCAACCTGCAAAATCGCCGGAGTTTGAATCGTTTAAAAACTTCGATGATGCGGCGCATGCGATAAAGAATCGATCAACTCGAGGGACAGGCATATCATGATCCGATGACCGGTTTGCTCAACCGGGGCGCGTGGGAGACGCTTATCGATAAGCAGGAACAGAAGTGTACAATGTTTGGGGAGCCTACCGCCGTAATCATTATTGATCTCGACGGGTTGAAGAAGGTGAACGACAAGCAAGGACACGTAGCCGGCGACAGGTACATCAGGAATGCAGCAAAAGCGATCGGCGATGCTGCACGCGAAAACGATGTCATTGCTCGTCTCGGCGGGGACGAATTCGGCATATTTGTCGAATCACCGATTGCGCTCGACCCCTCGCCGGTTGTTGACCGTTTGCGCCGGAGTTTCGAGGACGCCGGCGTGTCGGCGTCTATCGGATGGGCCGTGAGGGAGCCGAGCGCGAACCTTGCAGCGGCTATCCAGACTGCGGATGCTCGTATGTATGAGAACAAGAGAGAGCGAAAAGCGGGGCGGGCTTAGGCTGCTTTAGTGCGCGTGCCCGTGCTCGATCTCGTCGTCGGTTGCCTCGCTTACATCGGCAACTTCGATATCGAAATGAAGCGTCTCACCTGCCAGCGGATGATTTGCGTCGAGAGTGACCTGCTCTTCACCGACGTTCTGAATCGTCAGAATTTGTGTCGATCCATCCTGCATTTGCGCCTGAACCTGCATCCCCTCCTCGATCGAATCGAGATTCTGGAGCTGCTCTCTCGGAACGTCGAAGACCAGCTCTTTGTCGTACTCACCGTAACCCTGATCGGGATTGACGGTTACCGAAAAGTTGTCGCCTGCCTCCCTACCTTCCAGGGCTTGTTCGAGACCAGGTATGATCTGCCCGTTTCCCTGGAGGAACGCAAGCGGTTCTTTATCCTGCGAGCTGTCGATCACGTCTCCGGCGTCGCTCTTGAGGGTGTAGTCGATCTTTACTTTCGCGTTCTTTGCAATTTTCAACATTTACTCCTTGTGAAAAAGATCCGAATCAAACTCGTCGACTACCAATTCCCGTCGGTTCTCCGCAGAAGGCGTGCGTCGACTCGAAAAACCCGGTTCTCCGCCGAATGTAATGGTATCTCGGCTTGAAGGAAAGAAAACCGACCAAATTGTGTCTGAGTATTTACACCGAAAACCAGGGACGTACGGAAATATCATTTTGTGTCCGCCTGTGGTCTCCGCCATACATGAGTGTCGCCTCTTTATACGGCCGTTCCGCCAGGCGGCACCACCAACGGAGGGAATCGAACATGTCCGAAGCGATAGTTTGTCCGGATTTAATTTCCAGCGGGAATAGTCCGCCTTCTTCCTCGATAAGTAGATCAACCTCGTGCCCGGTTTTATCTCGCCAGAAAAAGACAGGCGGTCGTCGGCGATTGTGCAAATACGCTTTCGCAACTTCCGAGATAATCAGATTTTCGAACAACGCTCCCCGTAGCGGATGTGTGCGAGCCTGTTCGGGATTTCGGATTCGTAGTAAATGACAAACAAGTCCCGTATCGTAAAAAAAAAGCTTCGGGCTTTTTATTATTTGTTTGCTGAAGTTTTGATGGTATGGGTGAAGAAGAAAGAGCACGAAGCTTGTTTTCAATACCGATATCCAACGCCGCGCGGTATCGACCGAAATACCGCAATCGTTCGCCAAAGAGGAATAATTCAGCAATTGCCCGGTTCGCCCGGCCGTCAGCAACAAGAAACGTCCAAACCGCTCCAAATCTCCGATGTTTATCAACGAACGCACATCACGTTCAAGGTACGTTTGAACATAGTCAGGAAGCCAAACGTCGGGAGGAATGT
This sequence comes from uncultured Spirochaetales bacterium, assembly GCA_964387575.1. Lineage (GTDB taxonomy): Bacteria > Spirochaetota > Spirochaetia > ARS1246 > ARS1246 > CAYLZA01. The sequence goes on from CAYLZA010000125.1 coordinate 2,516, forward strand.
TTTTATCATGAATTCTGGGATAGAATCCTTTGTACACCGTCTCCCAAAGCTCAAGGTGTGTCGAAGTATTGGAAAAGAGAGTATGCGGTCCTGTTGGAACTCGTTGAGACTGGAACTCGAGCTCCGCCCTCGAAAACGGTAACAAATGGAGTATGCCGGTACGCCCCGCAAGTGACTGTGAGATATTCTCCATTAGACGAAAATTCTGCGATCCGGTTAGGATAAAGCGCCCCAGGGAATCGTTTTCATCCACCGTTCTCTGTAGATAGGACAAAATATCGGGTGCCCGTTGGACCTCATCGATTATGACCGGTCCCGAATACCTTTTCAGGAACTCTCGCGGATTATCGCGAGCAAATGATCTTGCTTCTATTTCTTCGAGGGAAACAAACTCGTATTCAGGAAATGTGGATTTTACCAAAGTCGTTTTCCCGGACTGTCGCGGCCCGGTTACTGTGACCACAGGATAATAGCTTGCGTCCCGAATTAGATAGTGTGATAAAGTTCTCGGTATCATTTTACTAATTTACTTTTCAATCGTAAATTGGTCAATAATTGAAGCTCGCGCCGACACAGCTCGTAGATAACGCGATTCCGACAACAGGACCCCGTGTGGACAGGCGAAAAAATCGTGCATACTCCCGCCTCGTATGTCAGGCAAAAATCATCCAGCAACAGCGCATTTCCGGTTGCGTAATGCTTTCTCCTTGTAACGTTTTTTGTTGGTGACGTTGAGGCTCAAGCGTACCTTTGGGAACCGGCCGAATACGAGCTTTCTGCGAAGGTCCTTGATCTCGATGCCGTAGATTCACCTCCGCAAAAAATCGTTGAAAACATGCGAGAATCGGGCACCACACTGAGAATCCGTATCGATCCTCGATCGATTTCTCGACCTGCGGCGGCGTACGCACCGATAGAAGTGCCCGTGCACATGCAGCCATACATGGCAGCTACAGAAAAAATCGATTTTGGAAATACACGTGTAAGGGAGCTTTCCGACGATCTTTTTCCGGAAAACAGCAACATAGTCGATTACATTAATAATGCGCTGAGCTGGACGAAGCGCAATATTCGCTATGATCAGAAGCTTGCCGAAGCGATCTGGAACGGTCGGCTCGATACTCAGTCCGCAAGCCGAACGCTGCAGTCCCGACGCGGCACCTGTAGCGAATACGCCAATGTATTTATCGCTCTTATGCGATGCAAAAATGTTCCCGCCCGATTCGTCAGCGGATTCATGTACGGCAGCACGTACCACTCGTGGGCGGATGTCTTTCTACCGTCCGCCGGATGGATTCCCGTCGATCCTCAGATGGGTGCTTACGGCGTGAGTAACCGTCATATCAAACTTTTTTTCGGTGTAGATTTTCCGCAGATAGGCGTTAAGCTCAGAGACATTGGAATAAATATAAAAAAGCGTTAATAGTCTTTGGATAAGGACGAACATAAAAATCCGAGCGGAGGTACCATGGAAAGTCACGACGTATCTTATGAGATCATCGGCGATGATATGCAGCTGGTGGAAATAGAGCTCGATCCCGGTGAAATAGTTATCGCCGAAGCGGGAGCGATGAGCTATGCCGAAGACGCAATCGAGTTCGAGGCGAGAATGGGTGACGGCACCCGTGCCACCGAAGGATTGCTTGGAAAGTTCATGCGGGCGGGAATGCGTATGGTCAGCGGGGAGACCCTTTTTCTTACGCACTTCAAGAACACCGGATCGCTTCCAAAGCGAGTGGCGTTTGCCGCATTCAGCCCGAGTCTCGACTACAACATAGAACGGGCGGGAAATCTGAGATCGATGCTCTTCGGTGGCGAGGGGCTCTTCCTCGCAACGATCAGCGGTCACGGATCGGTGTGGCTGCAAAGTCTGCCGTTCGCGCGTCTCGCCGATAGAGTCATTCGGGGATCGGCCGTAGGCGGAGGACGACGAAAGGGCGAAGGATCGATACTCGGGGGACTCGGAGATTTGTTCGGCGACAGATAGGTTCGGCGATACGGACCGGTGGCTGCGCGCCGGTCTGCTGCGGGCCCGCCAGGCGTCGATCCGCAACGCGCCCGTCGGCATCGACCAGCGGCCGGTACCCGTTTCACGCCTCCCGGCACCGCGAGAGCGCAGAAAGAGGAGATCATCATGAGTTTGCAGAATCAGTCGAATTTCAATCCGGACACCTTGCGCAACGAACCCCCTTGCCGCGCTGAAGTCCGCACGATAGGTAACGCGCCGAGGTTGTTTATCAACGACAGGGAAGTTCCCCCGTTTATGGCGCTCAGCACGTCTCTTCTTCCGACGGTGGAGAACTTCCGAAAAATGGACGTTCCTATTCTCTGTCCGATCGTGGGGACCCGATCACTATGGAACGGTCCCGATAAGTACGACTTTACCTCATTCGAATCGGACATGGGCCGATTGCTCGACCGTCATCCCGACGCATACATTTTCCCTCGGCTTCATTTGCACACCCCGGTCTGGTGGACCGATACCCATCCCGACGAGCTGATCGTGTACGGGTTACCTACGCCATCTGAGAGATATGATCAGGTAAAGCGGGGCGTGCTCAAAACGATCGACGGGGGCCACTATATGCGGTCAGGATCGGAGTTGAGAGAAGCGTCGTTCGCTTCCGAGCTCTGGCGTGAGGATACTGCGAGTATGATTCAGGCGCTGATCCGATTCGTAGAGGCGAGGCCCCTTCGCAGTCGCATAATCGGCTATTTTCTGATGAGCGGATTCACCGGTGAGTGGAACACATTCGGCGGTGATTTTCTGCCCGACTACAGTGCTCCAATGCAAAAACTCGCCGGTCCGATTCCGCATCCCCGTCATCGTATGATGACCGGTTACGGGTTGCTCAGAGATCCCGAGCGTGAGGCCGACGTCATCGATTTCTATCGGCGTTATCATCGGGTGGGGCCGGAAACCGTGGTTTATCTCGCGCAAAAGACCAAAGAAGCCATGGAGCGGCCGCTTATCTGCGGGACCTTCTTCGCCTATATCATGGAAACCCCGCGGATTCAGGAATCGGGATATCTCGCCTCGCAGATCGTTCTCGACAGCCCCAATATCGATCTGATTGCCGGACCCTACTCATATCAGAATACGAACGACGAAAACCGGGAGAAGTGGGAAAACGATATGATCGACGGTGCCGGAAACTGGCTCGGTCGGGCCCGTGGAGTTGGGGGTGACGCGGCAATTCGCCTGATGAAGGAATCGTTACGGCGTCGTGGAAAGCTCTTCGCGCTCGAGCTCGATCCGAGCACCCATCTCGATGTACCCGACGGGTGGCGCGATATCGGCGGCTCTGGAAGCAATACGAAAGAAGGATCGATCAAGATCTGCAAACGCGACATTGGAAAGATTCACGCCGAAGGAATCGGCGGATGGATCTACGATTTTGGACCACTTCACGGAGCGGAATCAGGTTGGTTCGCCGACGCCGATATTATCGATACTATGAAGTCAGTACTTCACGTGATCGATAATCGCGGTGAATTGGATCTCTCGCCGGTTTCGGATATTGCATTATTGAGCGATATGGAGAGCTTCTTCGCTACCCGCCACTGGCTGGCCGACAATCCGTGGCAGGATCAGGGGATCAGAGATGTCGATGTTTTCAATCACTGGTTTCTCGACAGTCAGAATCGGAGTCTTCAGCGGATCGGCGCACCCGTCGATTATCTCTATCGATTCGATTTTACTCGCGACGATGCATCACGGTATCGGCTGATACTCGTTCCGAACGCTTTTCTTATGAAGCGTGAGGAAGTGGATGAGCTTCACGAGCATCTCGCGGGAAGCGGAGCGACGGTGGTGTGGTATTACGCACCGGGATTGCTGTCTCCCGACAGTATCGACTTCGATCAGATGTCGCGGCTTACGGGCTTTCACTTTCAGGAGCTATTGAAACCGGGAACGATGATGATTCGTGCCGACGCCTACGAGCTTCCGGCGGATCTGCCCGATTTATTCGGCATCAAGAGCCCGAAGTACTATCATCCGCGGTTTGCCGTAACCGACAGGGATGTCGAGATCTTGGGAGCCTGGGAGGACGATGCCTCCTCGGTTGCATTTGCCCGTCGCGATATGGACGGCTGGAGCTCGATTTACCTCGGCGCGCCTCCGTTACCGGCGGAATGGCTTCGGTTTCTCGCGACTGAAGCAGGAGCGACGCTTTGGAGTGATCGCCCTGACATAGTAAACGCAACCCGGAGCACTGCGATGATCGTTGCGTGCTCCGACGGGCCGCGAGAGTTGCGGCTACCGGAACCTATGGCGCCTACCGAAGGCGGCCCCGCGCAAAAAACACACCGACTCGATCTCTCATTTGGCGACGTACGGCTTTTTTCGGCGTAGGTGCAAATCGGTGTTGTGCCCGACCGGCGTTGCTCCGGCCCCCCCCGTTGTATTCGCCGGGACGGTGCTCCGGTGAGCTCGGAAAGCTTCAACGATCGTTACTCGTGCGAGTGCGACATCATGTCGGCGAAAGCGTTTCCGCAATACGGGCCGTTGCCGTTTCACCCAGTTCCGTGGACTTCGCTCGTGTATCATGACAGCATTATTCATTCGTGGTGGGAAGTTCATAATTACAATAATCATTATGCCGGTCGTACTCGTTTTTCT
>CAYLZA010000126.1:0-7099 GCA_964387575.1 uncultured Spirochaetales bacterium
AAACAACATACGCACCTCTTGTTTTGAGCATAGGATACTATAACAACAAAATCAAACTCGGCGACCGGCTTAGTCACGGAGACGAACGCAGCCACTCCACGAATATGCGAATATCCCTTTTAAAATGCTGAAACGTGTCCGGGAATCGAGATTCGAGAGCGATTATACGATTCGGATCGAGAACAAACCCATAGAGATTTCTAAACAGATGACGAAAACGCAGGAATTCTCCGAGCTCCGCGGCACAATCCTTGGATATGACCTCAGGTCGGACCGACTTCAATTCGAGTGTCATATCGGTAAGCAATTGACGGTACCACTGTTCAGAACGAGGCACGCCACCGTTCAGTTCCTCGGCGATCCGCACGAAGATACGTTCCACGCCCGTGTAAAAGTCATGAAGAATCGATGCCCTGGCGCGTAGCGAAAAGGACTCCGTCGAATCACGCGGCGTCTGCTCGAATTCAGCATGCAGTTTTTCGATCGAAGCGATCTCCGCTTCGATCTCGGTCGCGAGTCGTATCACCAATGTTTCGTCGGCAGTCACAGCTCCACTCCCCGGCGTGTTGCAATATCGCGCATGAGCTCGTTCGCCGATTCCCAGGGAATGAGCTCGACATCGAAATCGGACATGGCGTCGACGGCATCGTAGGCCCGAAAAAAATGCTCCGGCGGAAGGTTTTTTACTACGAGATCGATGTCCGAATCTTTCCTGAATGGACGCGGCGACTCGAAAAGCGAGCCAACACCTATCACTTCAGCGCCATAGGTCGTTTTCAGCCATGACGATATGGACCGAGCGTCTTCGAGGGCGCGTTTTCGGTCACCCCGGGCGAAACGAGTTTTTCTGAGATGTTCGAGAAGCTGTGACCGCTCCATATAAAAAGTATACGCCCTGGTTCCGGATCTGTCATGGCCTCCGCTCCCAATGGCGACGCTAATGCCGGTTCCGCCCTCCCGAACGGCCCAACGTTGAAATCGCACCCCTTCTAATGCGCCTCGAGCCAAGTCCATCCTGAGCCGTATTCGACCCCAATCGGGACATCGAGGGGGAGCGCATTTTCCATGCATTCGACGACGAGCGGTGGGAGTGTTTCCTGCTCGTCCGTGTGCATATCGAACACGAGCTCATCGTGTACCTGGAGCAACATCCGTGATGCAAACTTCTCCCGATCGAGCCGCTCCTGAATCCGCACCATCGCGATTTTAATCATGTCGGCGGCGGTTCCCTGGATCGGCGAGTTGATGGCATTTCTCTCGGCGGCGCTTCTGACCGTATTGTTTCGCGAGTTTATGTCTCGCAGGTATCGACGACGTCCGGTTACGGTTTCGACGTACCCCTTCTCGTGCGCAAATTCGATCGTCTTTTCCTGCCACTTCTTGAGAGCAGGATACTGGGCGAAGTAGTTCTTTATGAGCTCCGCCGCTTCGCCCCTCGAGAGCTCGGATCGATCGGAAAGCCCGAACGCGGAAATGCCGTAGAGTATACCGAAGTTTACCGTTTTCGCATGACGTCGCATTTCCGGTGTAACATCGTCGGCTTCCACGCCGAAAAGCTTCATTGCGGTAGTGGAGTGGATGTCGGCATCCTGGGTGAATGCGTCGATCATCGCTTTTTCACCGCTCAGCGCTGCGGCTATCCTGAGCTCTATCTGCGAATAGTCTGCGGCGAAGAGCAGATGATCGTCGTCACCGGCTACGAACGCTTTTCGTATTTCGCGTCCCTGATCGCTTCTGACCGGAATATTCTGGAGGTTCGGATCGTGCGACTGCATCCGACCGGTGGCGGTTACCGCCTGCTCGTAGCTGGTATGGACGCGACCGGTTTCGGGAAATATTGCATCCGGGAGCATATCGACATATGTCGATTTGAGTTTCGTCTTCATTCGGTATTCGAGTATTTTCTCGGCAATTTCGTATCGCACGGCAAGCCGGCTCAGAACCTGTTCGTTTGTGACGTACTGCCCGGTTTTTTTTGTCCGCTTCGGTTGCGGCTCAAGACCGAGCCTATCGAACAGGACCTCTCCGAGTTGCTTGGGTGAATTGAGATTGAACGACTCCCCGGCGAGCTTTTCGATCCTGTGTTTGATCGAATCGATCTCCTTTTCGAGCTGCCCCGAAAGCTCCGCCAGGATATCGCGATCGACACGGACTCCTTCAAACTCCATCTCTACGAGCACGCTGATGAGCGGGCACTCGATCTCGTAAAACGTCTTACTCTGATTGTACTCTTCAATTTTAGACCGAAAGAGGTCCGCGAGCTGAAGCGTTACATCCGCGTCCTCGGTTGCATACTCGACGAGCGTTTCGAGTGGAACATCTTTCATGCTCTTCTGGTCGGGACCTTTCTCGCCGATCAGTGTCTCGATCGATACGGGAGAATAACCGAGAAAGGTGCGCGAGAGCTCATCCATCGTCCGGCGCTCGGTCGGTGTGCACAGATACGAAGCGATCATCGTATCGAAAAGCGAGCCCGCCACACGCATACCGTGACGACGGAGCACGAGCATATCGAATTTCAGATTGTGCCCGATTTTTTCTATCTTTTCGTCGGAAAAGAACGGCTCGAGGGTTTGCAGGATATCATCGTATTCGTCCGGAAACAAGAGAAAGGATCCTGAACCGCTTGCCCATGAAAACGCGATTCCAACGATCCGGGCAATCTTGGCATCGAGCGCAGTGGTCTCGAGATCAAAGCATACCCGCTTCTGCTTCAAAAGCTCGGTCACAAGCGAATCGATCTCCTCCGGCTCGGAGACGAGCGTGTAGTCGTGCTCGACCTCCTCAATCGTCTTCGTCTCTTTCTGTAATCCGCCGGTTACGTCGACCTCGCTCTCGAACTCATCCCCGAAAAGCCGTCCACCAATGCTCTTGAACTCGAGCTCCTTGAAAAGCTCTTTCACCGAACGATCGTCCCATTCGCGTACCGTCAGATCTTCGAGCCCGTGCTCCCTCGGGATATCGGTTGCGATGGTTACCAGCTTCTTCGACATAAAAGCGGTTTCCCGGTTTTCCTCGAGACTTTTTTTCTGTTTTCCTGAAAGCTCATCGAGATGCTCATAGATCCCCTCGAGGCTTCCGTAGCTCTCGACGAGCTTCTGCGCAGTTTTTTTCCCGATACCGGGGACGCCGGGGATATTATCACTCGAATCCCCCATCAGCGCGAGAATATCGATGATCTGCTCGGGCCGTTCGATACCCCACTCGGCACAGACGTCTTGCACGCCGAGGATATCGATTCCACCACCTTTCGCCGGTTTCCCGAGCTTCGCGGTATCGGTAACGAGCTGCGTGAAGTCCTTATCGGGGGTAATCATGAGTGATTCCACACCGTGTTCCGCAGCGTGCGCGGAAAACGTACCGATCACATCGTCCGCCTCCCACCCGGGATACTTCAGGATGGGTATACGAAATGCCTCGCACAACCGATCGAGATACGGCATCGATTTTGAGAGATCCTCGGGCATCTTATCTCTCGTTGCTTTATACTCCTCGTATTCCTTGTGTCTGAACGTGGGCTCGGAGGTATCAAAGGCGACGGCGATAAACGCCGGTTTTTCGCGTTGGAGAAGATCTATGAGCACATTTGCGAAAACGTATATCGCGGAGGTGTTGAGATTGTAGGAAGTAATTCTAGGATTTTTTATCAGCGCAAAAAAACCACGGTAAGCAAGTGCCATACCGTCAATAATTACAAGTCGTTTTTCCTCTACCATCACGTTGAATGTACATGCTTACTACGGCGTTGCGCAATGGCGTATTTAGTGCGAGTCGGGATAGCGCTTTCTGACCTGCTGTATCTGTGGAAGGACTTCGAAAAAGAGCTCGACAATTTCGGGATCGAATTGTGTTCCCGCGCAGTTCTTGATTTCGGCAAGTACATCGTCCTCGGTCCACGACTTTTTGTACACACGGCTCGATATGAGGGCGTCGTAGACGTCACACACTGCGACGATGCGACCGAACAGCGGAATCTCTTCCCCCTTCCGGGGATTCTTGCGTACCTGTGCTGCCAGTTTCTCCGGATCCTCTTCGTGAATATCCATGTGGCCCGGATATCCACGATCCGACCCATCCCACCATTCGTGATGGGTCAATGCAACTTCCGAAGCAATATCGTCGAACTCCGATTGACGATCGAGAAACAGCCGCGCGCCATATACCGTATGCATCTCCATAATCGCCCGTTCCCGTTTGTCGAATCGACCGGGTTTTTTGAGAATAACATCGGAAATTGCTACCTTTCCGACGTCGTGAAGCATTGCTACCATACGCAGAATATCCCGCGTCTGCTCTCGTTCTCGTTCCTCGATTTCGTGATAGTACGCCCAGCGCTCATATATCTCCACCGAATAGCTGCCGACCCGGTTGACGTGCGCGCCGGTCTCGGAGGGATCACGGAGCTCAGCCATGCTGTTCATTCTGAGCAATATCGCACGGGTCATCTGTGCCCGCTGCAAGGCGATCGCGGCATTTGCCGCAAAATGCTCGGCGAACAGCTCGTCCATATCGTCGAATACACGAACCGACCCGTCCTTTCGCAGCGGATTCAAAAGCTGTAGCACCCCGAGAATTTCGCCGGTGTTCGTCGTAAGCGGGAAGGTAAGCGTCGATTCGGTCTTGTACTGCGTAATCTTGTCGAACGACGGATCGAAGCTGTACGGCGCCTCTTCGGGGATATTGTAATTGTCGGGAATATTGAGAATCTCCCCGGTCGAAGCTACGTAGCCCGAAATCGATTTTTTCGTTATGTCGATGCTGAAAAGCGAATAAATCAGCTTCTGTCCTTCGGGAAGCGACTTCTGTTTTGTGTCGTTCTGGGAATACTTGAAATCGAGCTTGTCGCCATTTCGAATATAGATCGTACCTGCATCGGCACCGACCGCTTTTCTCGCTTCGAGCAGAATCCGCTCGAGCAGGATGTCGAGGTCCTGGATCTTGTTGAGTTGAGCATCTATTTTGACTATTTGTTTAAGGCGTTCACTATCTGACGGCATATAGTTCTCTCGACTAAGCCCCCGGAGCTCCGATGCCCGGGCCTTGTTCTAAATATCGGCATGAGGAATGATTAAATGCAACAAAAGGCCGACAAAAAAAGCTCCCCACTTGGAGAGCCAGAAATCCGCTCGGCCTGTACAGCCCGATTAATACCGATCTAACAACGAGAGCGAGCGACGGGAATCGAACCCGCTTCACGAGCTTGGGAAGCTCGGGTAATACCATTATACGACGCTCGCGTTACCACACAGAGTATAGTAAAGCGCGCACTACGGGTCAAACACAAAATGCGTTACTCGGTAGCCGGAGCGCGTACGGTATGCGTAAAAAGCCCCCGGACCGGTGTTGAAACGACGATTTGCGTGTTCTCCGGCTCGAGATACGGTATGGCGATCGGGCCGCCGGGATAACGCATCGACGCGAGCCGCCGAGTCTCTTCGTCGGGACGCACCACCTCGATCATAATATTTATCGGGCTCGGATAATCGGGAAGCGTGCGACGAACGATACCGAACGCCCAGCCCTCTTCAATGTCTTCCGGCTCGGTAACGATAAAGTTCATGAGCGTTCCCTGCTCGACGGCGCTACCGGCAGCCGGTGATTGCGATACAACCGTACCCGGTTCCTGATCTTCCTCTGCGGGCGCACTCGAGAAAACGAACGGAGAATCGTTGTCGGCACTACGGGAAAGCGCCTCATAGAATCCGAGCCCGGTGTAATCGGGTACGGTTACCAGGGCCCCTCTCGGCCCCCTGCTGATGACGAGCTCGAGCTCGGTCGGACCGGTGATCTTCGTACCCGGCTCGGGTTTCTGCTCGAGTATCGTTCCTTCCGGTGCATCGTCGTACACCTCGATTACCGGTTCCTTTATCGTGAGCAGCGCGCCGTAAATCGTCGACATACTCTGAAGCTGGAGCTTGAGATCCGAGAGCTTCATATTTACGTAGTGATCGACCTCGTCGATGATCGGCCCCTTACTCACCCTGAGCTCTACGGTTCTTCCGACTTTGACGAGCGTGCCCGGGTTCGGTTCCTGGACGAGGACCGTTCCTTTGTCGGAGGGATTGGCGGATACCCGTAGATGGACCTCTCCGAACAGACCTTTCTGCCGCAATTCAATCATTGCGTTGGCCGTATCCATACCACGTACATCGGGAACAAGCGTCTGCTCTTCGGATTCAATTGTCATGAAAAACGCGATAAGACTTGCGGCAATCATAATCGCGATAATTCCGATGCTGAAGAAAAGAACGAGCTTGAAATAGCGTACTCCCGGTTCATCGGAACCGGACGCAATCGGCTTTGAAAACCTTCGCTTTCGAGCCATCAACTACCTCCGAGCTCGCTTCCAACGATTTCGGGTGCTCCGTTCAAGAAGTTTTTCCATCCCATTGCCTTTTTCGACTGAAGCTGTACCCGATTTACGGTTAGTATCCCGTCGCCTGTTTGTATCAGGAATCCTCTCTCCATGTCTACTCCACACACTTTTCCCGGGATTTCGCACCCGGATGCCTCATCCTCGAGAATATCCGCGGACAATATCGAAAGTTTTTTGTCGCGATACGTCGTATACGCCGTCGGCCACGGATAGTAGGCACGGACCATTCGCTCGATACGCCGGGCGTTCCCGGTCCAGTCGATGTTTCCGTCCTCTTTTTTTATCAATCCGCAATAGGTCGCCGTTTCATGATCCTGCGGCACCGCAACCTCGCGTCCCTGCTCGATATCGCCGACTACCTTCGGCAACATGTGAGCCGCGCGCCGGGCGCATATCTGAGAAAGAGACGCGGCCGTTTCGCGACCGGAAAGTGGAATCTCTTCATAAGAAAGGATATCACCCGCATCCATTTCAACCGCCAGACGCTGGATCGTCACACCGGTAACATCCTCTCCCGCGAGGATTGCCGCCGGAATCGGTGCGGGTCCGCGAAATTTCGGGAGCAACGAAGGATGTGCATTTATTCCGCCCTTCGGAAAGAGCGAAAGAAACTTCGGCCCGAAAATGCGACCGTAGGCGAACACGACAAGGAGATCCGGTTCGAGCGATGCGATGGCGTGTCTCGCTTTACTCCGCAAAGCCGTTGGTTGCAGCACAGGTATT
>CAYLZA010000127.1:0-7048 GCA_964387575.1 uncultured Spirochaetales bacterium
GGGCGTGTCATGCGTCCCCGCTACCTCGGCCGAGCGCAGCGGTCTTGCTTTGCGTGCGGATTTCGCGGCCTGACGCGAGCGAAGGTCAATCGAGACACTACCACACAATGGTTGTTTCGAATACAATCGTTGCTCACATGAAAGATGCATTGCAGCAGAACGAGTCGATTGTTCGAAGCGAAAGCTCAAAGGTCTGGGCTATCGCCTGGCCGTTGATTCTCACAAATATGCTCAATGTGCTCGTCGGGCTTATCGACTTCAAAATGGTCGGCGTACTCGGTGTAGAACAGATTGCTTCGGTCGGAATGGCGCGGCAGGTGATGATGTTCATCATGGTGCTCATGATCGCCATCAGCGGAGGAAGCTCGGTACTCGTGGCGCATGCGTTCGGCGCAGGTGACGAGAGTCGTGTGGGAGAGGTTGCGGGTAAATCGATTACCTATATGTTGGCGGCGGCGATCCTGATTGTGACACCACTCGGATTTTTCGCATCAACAACGATTTTGCGCGCGCTCGGCGCAAGCGATGCCGTAGTCGGGCTCGGAAATGGTTATCTTCGGATTCTTTTCGCCGGTAGCGTTTTTACGATGTTCAACTTCGCCGTGTCAGGAATACTCCTGGGGGTGGGGAGGACGAAAATTTCGCTTGCTCTGTTATTCGGCGTCAACCTGCTGAATATCGGATTAAATTATATATTCATTTTCGGCGCAGGATCGATCCCCGCGTTCGGGGTCCGAGGCGCGGCGCTCGGAACCGTTATTGCCCGGGCATTGGGCTCGGGCGCGGGTTTGTGGATTCTGATATCGCCGAGATTTCCGGTTCGGGCGCGTTTTCAGAAAATACTACGAATCGATATATCGCTTCTCGGGAAAATGCTTCGTCTCGGAGGTCCGCGATCGCTTCAGGGCATCGTTCGCAATTTTGCGCGGCTCATGACGATTCGGATTATTACGCTTCTTCCCGCGGCGACACAGTCGGTCTCCGCATACAGCGTGGCGATGCAGGTCCGGATGATTTCGAGCTTTATCGGACTTGCCTTTATGTCGGCCGCAATGGCCCGTGTCGGACAGAATCTCGGAGCTCGTGATCCGGACCGTGCCGAGAAGAGCGGATGGATCGCAGCGTCGATGGCTGCGGCGATTATGACGGTTACAGCAATTATCTTTCTCGTTATTCCCGAATATATCATGTCCTTTTTCACCGATGATCGGGAAGTAATCGAGCTCGGAAGGACGTTTTTCATTATTATCGCCGTCACCGAACCGATCATGGCGTTTGCGTTTTCGATGAGCGGCTCACTTCGAGGCGGAGGCGACCCGATTGCCCCGTTTATATTCGCGAGCGTCTCGGATCTCCTGATAGCAATACTCCTCGGATATCTTCTTGCGATACCCGCGGGAATGGGATTCGCAGGGATAGCGATTGGTATAGCCGTAAGCTCTCTGACACGTGCATTTCCGACGACGATCCGATTCAAAGCGGGAAAGTGGAAAGGTGCACGGTTGTAACGTAGCGTCGGCTGTTTTTCGGTGCACGGCGTTTCGTTGCGCACCGCGTGTTCGTAAAAAAACTTACGGCACCAGCACAGTAACTCATTTAGATACACAACATCCGGAGGGAGCATGGAAAACGACGCGATAGAAATCGGAAACAGACGGGAGCTTTTTGTCGATGATACGCTGATAGAACGGAAAAACGATTGTAAGCTCAAGCTTCATCCGCCGGTTGCGCGGGATGTGGTGCTCGAGCATAACGAGGAGTGGGAAGGAAACACCAGTTACGATCACTCCATAATACGCGACGTCGATCGCTATCGGCTCTACTACCGCGGATCCCACTACGACGAATACGCAGACGCAATCGGTGATGAATACGTGTGCTATGCCGAAAGTTATGATGGAATCAAATGGTGGAAACCCGAGCTCGGTTTGTTTTCGTACAAAGGCTCGCGAAAAAACAACATCATCCGGATGGACGAAATCGGTACCCACAATTTCGTGCCCTTCAAGGATTCGAGGCCGGGAGTTCCGGATTCGGAACGATACAAAGCGGTCGCACGAAAGAAAAAAGAGGGGCTTTATGCATTCGGCTCGGTCGACGGAATCATCTGGAAATCGTTGTATTCCGAGCCGATTATTACCCAGGGTGCGTTCGACTCGCACAATCTCGTGTTTTGGGATCCGATTCGAGCTCGATATGTAGCCTACTATCGCGATTTCAAAGACGATATTCGCGGCATTGTAACCTCATATTCGGATGATTTTCGTAACTGGAGCGATCCGCAGTGGCTCGAGTACCCGGATGCACCGACCGAGCACCTGTATACAAATCAGATAATTCCCTATTTTCGGGCACCGCAGATCTATATCGGATTCCCAAAACGGTTTGTGCCCGACAGGAATCCGGCGCATCATTCACGATCCGGAGTATCCGATTCACTTTTTATGACATCGAGGGACGGGATCACGTTTACACGATATCGAGACGCGTTTATCCGCCCCGGTATCCAGCCGAGTAGCTGGGTAAGCAGAAACAACGCGATATCGTGGGGTCTGCTGGAAACTCGTTCACATCTCGACGGCAGCCCCGAGGAGCTCTCGCTGCTCGTGTGCGAAGCCTACTATCGCGGACCGGGGAGTCGACTTCGCAGGTATACGCTCAGAAAAGACGGATTTGTTTCATTGTCAGCATCATCTTCAGGTGGTGAGTGTATTACACAACCGTTATTGATTGAAGGTGACTGTTTTGAGCTCAATTTTTCTACATCCGCGGCGGGCTCGATACACGTCGAGTTTCTCGACGAAGAGCAAAAAAGGATCGAAGGTGGAAGTCTCGGGACTATATATGGGGATGAAATCGATCGAACATTACTTCTTCCGAAACCGGTGATTCGACGATCTGATAAACCGATACGTATGAGAATCGTCCTATCTGATGCCGATATATATTCATTTCGAGTAAGAAAAAAATTTGTTGACGGGACGGCGAGTGTATCGTAAGCTCATTGGGGTAAGGGGGTATCTGTACGGCCGCTTCCTCGATCTGTCCGCTTGCGTTTCTCACGCCTTCGGTGCGCGTCGAGCGAATCATCCAATCACAGTACTGCCCTGTATACCACATCGAGGCACAGGGAGCCATTTTGTGAAAAATATCTACGTTGGTAACATCAGCTATTCGACATCGGAGGACGATCTCGAATCACTCTTCGCTCAGCATGGATCCGTTCGTTCGGTCAAGATCATCGTCGATCGAATGACTGACCGCTCGAAGGGATTCGGTTTTGTAGAGATGGACGACGACGCTCAGGCTGACGTCGCGATTCAGGCGCTCAATGGACAGGAGTTCATGGGCCGCTCATTGCGGGTCAGTGAAGCACGGGGACGGGGCGACCGAAACAGGGACGGATAATACCCTGTAACGTGCGGCCGGAAGGAGAGCGCGGCAATCGTCAGCTCTCTTTTCCGGTTTGCGGAACGATAATAATTCGCCCGTCTTCCTCAACCAACTTTACACGCCCATGTATGCCGTAGCTCGATGCTAATTCCGGCGGAATCTGAAGTCTGCCGGCTGAGTCGAGAAGCGTGTAGAGCTCATGCGTCGCCTCCTCATCGGTCGTTTCAGGCCCTTCACCCGTTGTTTCCGCAACAGGACCAGAGAGCAACAGTGCATCGCTTTTTCGAACCGCTTCCCTGCTCGTTTTTCCGTCCCTGATCTCGATATACCGATCAACCGCTTTTGCCATATCCCGGTCGTGAGTAACGATGATGACCGTAACTCCGAGTTGCGTTCTCACCTCGTCAAACACCGCGAGAAGCTGATCCCGTGTCTCCGTATCCACAGAACCGGTCGGTTCGTCGGCGAGAAGCACCGGAGGACGGTTGGCGAGCGCGATGGCGATCGCAACCCGTTGTTGTTCACCGCCGGACATTCCCGTAGGAACATGGTTTACCCGATGCTCGAGTCCGACTATGCGAAGAAGCTCGGAAGCCCGTTTTGAATCGTGGATGCCTGCGAGAATCATCGGCATCTCCACATTTTCCCGTGCCGTGAGATAGGGAACGAGATTTCGCCCGACCGCCTGCCATACGAATCCGACGGTGCTTCTGCGGTAACGGACCCGTTCCTGATCACTCATCCTGAGAAGATTCCTGCCGTTGACGAATGCCTTTCCGGCCGAAGGAGCGTCGAGCCCGCCGAGAATGTTGAGAAGCGATGATTTCCCGCTTCCGCTCGGTCCGATTATGGCTACAAGCTCACCTTTGTCGATTAAAAGATCGAGCCCCTGGAGCGCGACCACCTCGATCTCATCGATTTTGTAGATCTTTACGAGATTCTCACACTGAATGAATGCTCCCTCGGCCATGTCATACCTCCTCTCCGAGCTTGATGGCCTGGTTGATTTTCAGGCGCGAAAGAATAAACGTCAATGCGCTTACTGCAACGAGAAAGAGAACCGATACGACAACCAGCGTGATGTGAATATCGGTTACATCCATAGCTACGAGAAACGGTGGAACCGCCTGAACGTCGGCTGTTCTGTACCGGAGAAACGGAAGAAAGAGCCTGGAAATAACCGTTCCGAGTGTAGTTCCGAGCCCGATTCCCGCACCGATCGTCAATACAAGCTCGAGCCCGATAAGCTCGATGAGCTGACCGGTTGAAAGCCCCATGGCCCGCAGCGCACCGAACTGAACAACCCGTCCGCGAACCGAGAAAAACGTATAGATGAAGAAACCGAGAACCGTCACAAGCGAAGCAACAAGAAATCCCATGCTCAGGACGCCGAAAAAGCCCATCCGATACGGCTCCCGTTTGAGCTCCCGGATACGGCCGGGAGAGTTGTTTACCTTCGTTACGTAGACACCGAGACCGGCGAGATCATCGACGAGCTCATTGACGTTTTCCGTATCGTTGAGACGGTACCAGACCTGATACGGTTCGAGCGCGGTGTAATCCTGAAAATGGGAAAGATTCATGACGAAGAAAGGACGATCGAGCGGATCGAATGTCGGCCAGAAATCGATGTGCCCTGCGACATACACCGGAATATCCTGTTCCTTGTAGGTAACTACGAGCCGCTCTCCGAGCTCGAGGTTTCCCTCTTCGAAAATTTCGGTGCTGACGATAATGCCCTCCCGGTGTCGAGAGAGGAGCTCCAGATACTGAATGAAGCTCGCCGTTCCGAAATCGTCACGGTACCAGGCCGTTTTTGCGAACTCTCTCGGCACGATCGCCATCATGTCCGCGCGGATTCGCAAGGTCCATCGTTTTTCGCGGCCGATATACGCGCTTCCTTTTGCGATTCGGGCTGCGGACGCTACACCGGGAAGCTCCTCACGCTTATAGAACGGTGGTTCCGAAACGGCGCTCGCCGAGACCTCCATCTCCCCTGCGGGATTGTGCCACTCCTCCACGGTCGAGAGATCCGAGCCGTAGTGATACCGCACATTGTGCTCGAGGTTTACCGACAAGGTTCGCGCCGTAGATGCAGTATATATGCCGAGGGAAAGCGTAATCGTGAGAAGCAGCATCAGCGGAATATATTCGGATGCGTTTCTCGTCAGCCTTCTGACGGTAAGTTGCCAGATGATTCCCGGTAGTCTGGAGGTAAGCCATCTGAGCAGCGCCATCAGAAGCGGGTAGAGTCTCAGCAGCAGAAGACCGGCTCCGAGGATCATCAGCACCGGAACAAAAAAGAGCACCGGATCGGCAGGTACATTTTCATTCGCCGTCAGACCGAAGCTCTCCCATTCGAGTCGGCTGTACCCGTAGACTGCCGCCGCCATGATAACGACATCGAGAAAATACCGATGCAAAACATTCGGCTTACTCGAGCGTTCGTGCCGTTGCGTATAGGTAACGATGCTGTGTCGAAGCGCCCCGAACACCGGGATCATCCCGCTCAATACCGCGAGACCCGCCGCGAGCGCGGCGTATCGTGTTGCAAGCCCGCTGGTCTGGGCCGGAATCGTATATCTGTTGACGAAACTCAGGAAACCCGAGGATGCTCCCATCGATTTCGCGAGAAACACACCGAGATAGGGAGCGATGATGACTGCGACAACCCCGAGAATCGCCCATTCGAGCAGAAAACTCACCGCAACCTGTGTCCTTCCGCCGCCACGGCTGTGCATCACCACGATTTCCTTTTTGCGATGATCCACCGAAATCCCTGCCATCAACACGATATAGTAGAGAACCATCCCGACTGCAGGAGCTCCGAGCGCGAGCAGAAACCGTGAGATTGCCACCCGTTTTTGATTGAATTCCTTGAAAAAATCGAGCGGCGAATACCAGAACTCGGTGTTCGGCGCAATAGAGGCGATCCGCTTCTGCATGTTCTCCATTGCACCGATTATCGCCGGTAGCTCATCCACCGTTACTTCCCGATAGTCGAACACCCACTGCATGTCGTAGTTTCGGGCTCTAAGCCCGTATGTGCTGAGCAGCGTGTCCTCGAACACCTCCGGGTGTGCGAACATCCTGTCGGAAAACGGCGGTGGATAGATCCAATGCTCGGTGGTATACCCTGGTTTTGCGCGAAAAACCCCGACGATTTCCACCGGTAGCGGCACGTAGCCGTCCACCGCCTTCGCGTGTTTCTCGTTTTCCTTGAGCGGATACCAATAGGTGTATTCATCGCCGATCAAAAGCTCGTTACGCTCAAAGGTCGATTCATCGACGACGATTTCTATCACACCATCGTCACGGGGCTCGTGCCATCGCCCGTCGACGATCCGGGAGAGCTCCTCCAGATTGCTCATGTAGGTCAGATCCCCGCGGGGGGCGGTCAGCGAAGGCGAGTCGGCGGATGTGAACATGACCGGATTTCCCCCGAGCCGTGCAAATACTGAGGAGCTGATTTCCGGGGCGTTGAATGTCGATCCAAGCGTCGAATCGAGGTAGTCCCGGAGCTCGATAAGCTGATCTTCGCGGATATCGAGCTTCCGATACGGATTATCGTGAGAGACGATCACTGCAAGTGGCGGTCTAAAGCTGTCCTCTTCTATCCACTGCTCTACGAAGCTCTGCTGAAGACTTCCGGAGG
>CAYLZA010000128.1:0-7047 GCA_964387575.1 uncultured Spirochaetales bacterium
ATAATCCCGTCGTTCGACAGCTGTTTGATAAGTGGCGGTGGTATATGATCGATCGAGCAGGTTACGATGATACGATCGAACGGTGCATATTTCTCCCAACCGTAATACCCGTCTCCGAGCTTTCGTGTAATGTTTGTGTAGCTCGGATAATCCTGCGAAAGCTCGTCATACAAAGCATTAGTCTCGTAGTACAGGGGCTCAATGATTTCGATCGAGTACACATGATTAGAGATATTTGATAAAATGCCGGATTGATATCCGGAACCGGTACCAATTTCGAGAACTTTGTGCTCAGGTCCGAGATCGAGCGTAGTCGTCATCATTGCAACGACGTCCGGGTCGGTTATGGTCGCGCCGTACCCGATCGGCAGCCATGTATCGTCGTATGCCCGATCGAGATTCCGGTCGCGAACGAAATGCTCCCGGGGTGTCCGTAGAAAACCGGCGATCGTCCTGTCTCCCTGAAGCTCGCCGGTACCCATGAATTTACGGGACAATTCCCATCGAGCTTCGAGATATTCCTCTTTTTCGGATGTATTCGCGAGCATCCATTCGATATACGCTTCTTTTTCATCTATCGGCAGCTCGCCGTATTGATCTCTGACGTCGAAATTCGATACTCGTGAAGTCTCGACCTCCCCGGCGGTATCACGACCGGCAGACAGGATCGATTCGAGACGCTCCTCACCGATTGTGCCCGAGGCGGAGCCATCCATCGAAATACGACCCGGCAAATGCTCAGGTACTACAGCTCCCAGCAGGAATCCGGCGAAAATGCCGATCAGGAAGATGGTAACCGATCTTACCGAAACCGCGTGTCTGCGGCTCGGATACTCTACTATGCTTTGTTGATACTGTATTTCCGCTTCTGCCATATAGCTTATTTCATATAATGATATAGTTTACGCGAAAAGGTGTCAATCGCACCAAACCGGTCCCAGTAATTCAAAATCTGTAACCAGATTTTGAATTACCATGCTTCCATAAACGCTCCGCGGCCGTTTCCCGGCGATCCGCCCGGTAAAATTTGCGAAACATCACGGATTTTTATGCAAAACCGGGCGGTATCGCAAGAAACGGCATAGGCGACCGAGGTTCTTATAGCCACATTTTGAATTGCTCAACCGGTCCGGCAACTTGATTATTTTTACAGTTATCCGTAGCATACGCGCCGAGCACCCAATTTCCAACACCGGAGCCGGAAGAGATACAACAGATGGAAAAGCGACTTAAGTTAATTGCAATCTTTCTCCTCTCAACCGCATTGATTGCGTACGAGCTTTTCATTATGCGGGTATTTTCCGTCGGAAGCTGGACAAATTTCGGATCGTTGATTATAAGCACGGCGCTGCTCGGATTCGGCATATCCGGGACGTTACTGACGTTTATTCTCAGCAAGATCCGCAAGAGAATAGAGATGTGGATGACGATTTCGTCGCTTCTTTTTTTCCCGACGATGGCGGGAGCATATATCGTTAGTCAAATGATTCCGTTCAATCCGGTTTTTATCGGGTCTGATCCGAACCAGCTCCTCTATATCGGTCTCTATTATGTGGTATTCGGTGTTCCGTTTTTCTTCGGCGCAACCTATATCGGATTGGCGTTTATCGCACTCGAAAAGCGAATTCACTATGTGTATTTCTGGAATATGCTCGGTTCCGGGATCGGAGGGCTTATCCTTCTTGCGCTGATGGATTTCGTCCCGACCGACAGCCTCATCATGCCGATAATTCTGCTTGCTTTTTTCGGACATCTGTTTACTTCGATGCGGCCGAATAAGATGAGCCAACGGTTAGAAATCGAAACCGCCACGCTCGTCGCATCGGCGCTTTTACTCGTTATTTCGCTCGGAAGCCTCTTTATGTGGGGTGAAATACGGGTGTCCGAGTATAAAGCGATCAGCTATGTCAGAAAATACCCGGATGTTACCGAAATCTATCGCGATCACACTCCTGCGGGGGAGTTTCATGTGTACGGAAGCTCCTATTTCCACTTTGCTCCGGGATTGAGCGATAATGCAGTGCTCGAGCTCGAAAACATGCCCGACCAGCCGTTTTGGGGGCTCTACATCGACGGCAACGGTCCGATCGGTATCATGGGGGAGATAGCCGACGAAGAAGCGGCGGAATATATGGATTTCCTCCCGATGGCCGCTCCGTATGCAGTGATGAGTAATCCGAATGTGCTGCTCGTAAATCTCGGTGGGGGTATCAGTGCCCAAATCGCCACATATCAGGGAGCGGAGAAGGTAACCGTTTACGAGGAGAATCCGGAGATTTATCACCTGATGGCGGATACTCCCTCGGTTCGTGCGTTTACCGGCGATCTGCTCAGAGAGCCCGAGATCAACGGTAGAATCGGCGATGCCCGTTCACATTTGACCGAAAAATCGGGAGCATTCGATCTGGTCGAGATCGGGTTGATCGATTCGATCGGGCTCTCGGACAGCGGCGGGTATGCGATCGATGAAAATTATACCTATACGAGTGAAGCAATTGCCGAATATATGAAAAGTCTGAGCCCCGACGGTATGCTCTCGATCACCGTGTGGAACAGGCTTTCACCTCCGAGAAACGTTCTCAAGCTGATGTCGACCGTGGTGCACTCGTTGCGCGCCCAGGGCGTTGAGAACCCGGAAGACAGAATATTCGTATTCGATCTCTTTTTATCTACAGCAACCATTATCGTAAAAAACGACGATTTGACGGCCGGAGAGATATACGATCTGAGGAAGTTTTGTGAGCGCCGATCGTTTTCCGTAGCCTACTATCCGGGAATGGAAAAACGCGACCTCGAGCTCGATACGATCCTCGCAACCTATCGAAATCACTTCGAGCTGAATCAGGCTATCGAACAAAACGTGGAGTTTTCGCCGAACGATTTCTATCATCTTGCGCTTTATGAGTTGTTGGAGGGAAATCCCAGGAAGCTTTATCGAGACTACGTTTTCGATGTAACCCCGATGCGGGATTCGCGCCCGTACTACACGGGGTTTCTCAAGCTCGGCGAAATATCGATGTATCTCGATCAGGTTCAGGATGTGAGCGAGGATTGGGGATATCTACTCAGACTCGGTATTCTGCTCCAGTCGATCATTCTCGGCGCGCTCGTTATCACGATGCCGGTAGTCGGACGATGGCGGGAGCTATTCAAAAAACAACGGGGAACAATCGGGGTAATTCTCTATTTCGCATGCCTCGGTCTCGGGTTTATGCTGGTGGAGATTTTTCTCATCCAGAAGCTCGTATTTATTCTGACAAATCCGATTTATTCGGTGTCGATCGTGATTACGAGCATGCTCATTATCTCTGCGTTGGGAAATCTGACGAGCAGTTTTATCTCGAAAAGTCGGACCGTTATTGTTCGCGTTGCATGTATCGGAATCCTGGCGAGTATGGCGTTTTACATTTTCGGGCTCAATCCGGTGCTCAACGCATTTCGCGATCAATCTATGTTTATCAGAATCCTTATATCGATCGCCGTAATCGCCCCGTCCGCGTTCTTTCTCGGTATGCCGTTTCCGAACGGTCTCGACGGGTTGACCGAAAACCGGCCACGTCTCCTCCCGTGGGCGTGGGGAATGAACGGCGGTCTCTCGGTGACCGGGAGCGCGCTGGCATGGATTTTCTCGGTTGCCTATGGGTTCAACGTAGTGCTGGTATCGGTCATCGTGCTCTATGCAATCGTCGGTATCATCTTTCCGGTGAATGAAATTAAAACCGAAACCGGGTAATGCTATTCTTCAGGCTGGAGAAGGCAATGCTCGAGGTTTATGATTGATTCGTTACGAATAACTTCCTGAAGCTCGAACCCACCGTTTGTTTCGATGACACGTTCGATCCGGTACGGTTTGTATCCGTCGCATAGCACCTTCACGACCGCTTCGTGCTGTAGGTTCTGGGCTTTGTCGGTCCGGTGCTTCGGCCAGAAGCTGAAGTAGCCTTTGGTCGCCTTCGAGGTAATATACGGATTAGGCCATCCGGGTCCGACGGTTTCCGCCGGCTTTCCGTTGAGCTTGAGCGTGACTTCGGCGTTTGTGAGCGGCGTATCCATGGCGGCGTCGAAAACCCTTCCGAGAATATGCGGGAAATTGTGAATATACTCCGGTGCCGGCTCGACGGTTTTCTCTTTGTGCTTTTTTGTTTCGTTGTGGCCGTTGCGTCTCTTTTTTACCGTTTCGATCGCGGTATTTACGATTAACGAGAGCTCGACGAGATTGACAAAGCTCTTCTGGTCGTCCTCTTCGAGCAGATAGAGATCGACGAAACGGGTAAATCCCCGCTCACTCATGAAATATTTGGGCGGAATTCTATTGAGTGTGTACGCGGCCACATCGTACACGAATTTCGAGTCGTCTTTCAGTTCCGGTTGATTGTCGAGCAGAACGTCGATCAGACCGAGAACGACGTCTTCCTGATAGTTCTTGAGTTCCACTGATGTAAAATATATCGCGGGTTTACCGAGCCGCCAACCTGTTTTGGATACTCACAGCGATTTGATGTAGCGGATGTCGGCCTCCACCGACTCCTCTACACTCATCCCCCCCCGAATTTCGGCCGGAAACTCGAGCATGCAGTAGCCGTCGAACCCCGCCTTGGCCGCGGCGTCACCGAAATCGCTGTAATCGATGATTCCCCGGTCGAGAAGCGTTCGTTCCATCGTTCCGTCGTCGGTTTCGAGCCGATTATTCATGTGAGCATGGCGGGAGTGCGGAAGAAGCGAATAGTAGTCGGAAACCGAGCGTTCCGCCAGCTCCTCCGCGGAAGCCGGCGATACGGCCTGATAGTTGAGGAAAACCCGCGGATGATCGATTTCTTTGAGCACCGTCTCCGGCGCCGCCCACCCATGAGTAAGCGTACCGGAGTGGCGTTCGAGGACGACGGTGATTTCGTGACGAGCCGCAAGGTCGGCAATCTCCCGAATACCCGCGTATGCGATTTCCCGTTCCTCGGCGGTAGCGATATCGTACTCTTTGTTCCCCGCCCAAATGCGGATGATTTCGGCACCGACCGCACGGGTAGCTTCCACCTGATTCTCAGGGGTAACCTCCTCCCCGTCGAAAACCACTTCGGTTCCGGGGCGAAAATACGAGCCGAAGGCGCACACGGTCATCCCCGCGGATCTGATCTTTTCGGCGGTTTTCTCGAGCTCTCCGTACTCTATCGGGTATGAAACATGAGACGGTTGTCCCCAGAGCTCAATCCCGTCGGCACCCGCCCGGGCAGCCATCCCGGTTATTTCGTCAACAGATTTTTTCTTGAATGCAATAGTGCAGAGTCCGGCTTTCATCGTGAGAATTCTCCTTCGTGCTCTTATGATATATCGATTTTATGAAACGTAGTGTTTCCCGTCCGAAGTGAGTCGCACATAGTAACTCGAATCTTTGGAAGAATGCTCGATCAACCCGCGTTTTTCCACCGCTTCGGCAAGCTTTTTGAACCGGCCGTAGCCATGTGCTTTGTAATCGATCTTCTTCTCGTGGAGATAATTACCGACCGTTGCAAGCGGTACCCATTTGGTGGTCGATTTCTTTATTCCGCCCGCAACATCATTCAATCCGTCGAGAAACGACTGGATGATATCCGGTAATCCGCTCCCGTTGTCCGAGTTGGAAGACTCGGACGAAGGGACATCGAGGATCAAGTCGTTGTTTTTCACACTGGTTTTTATTGCGCCGTCCTCTTTCGCCTTGAGCACGAATGCTTTCCAGCTCTTGAATCCGAGCTTCTCCTCGCTGAAGCTTTCGTTCAACAGCTTCATCCGTACCTTGACTGCACCGAGTGAAGGGGTGCGTTTATTCTTCACCATGTAGTCGACCGCCTCGCGAAGCAGACTGAGAGACTCCTTATAGGTGATTTTCGAGGACTTTGATCCGGTGTCCTCTTCCAGGTCCTCCGAATCGGGTATGAGCTCCCTGAAATCTCTGTAATGATCTGCGAGGAGCAGGAGATCCTCGCTTGCGCTTTTTGCGTCGCAAATAACGATAGATTCGATATTCTGCTTTCGGATGCTCTGGAGGAGCGGGCGAAAATCGGCATCGCCGGTGACGAGCACGAGCTTGCCTATATGCGGAAACTGATGAATGAGCTCGACCGCCTGCGTGCTCAGCGTCATATCGGCGCTGTTTTTCTTTGATTTCGGGATGTGGATCATCTCGAACGAATTGTCCGCGAGAACCTCCGCGGTATAGCGAATACCCGATCTGGTCCAGTCTCCGTATGCACGGGCGATCGAAAGCGTGCCTAGATCGGCTGCGTAATCGAGAAGCCCGCGAACGAACAGAGAGTCCGTGCTCGGGGTAACGTTTTCTATGTCCCAGAGGATGGCGATGGACTCACGCAAATGGTGACTGGTTGAATCGGCTGTATTGATCATTCGATATTTTCATTTTCCATGCTACGGTGAGGTGACCGAGCGTCCGACCGACAAAATCGTAAACAGTCAAGAGGGGCACATAATGAATTCCGCCGAACGGGTAAAAGCGGCGATAGAGCGAAAACCCACCGACAGAGTTCCCATCTACATGTGGTTTCAGCCGGAAAGTGTAGAGATCATCGCGGAATATCTCGAGATTCCGAGCGAATGGGTGAGCGTTGCGATGGGCGATGATGTCCGGCAAACTTGGGTGAACAACAACCAGGCCATGGAAGGAGTGGTACATGAGCATGACGGCGAAGGGCACGACGACCTGTGGGGGATTCGATGGGTGCGCAGTTACGGATTCAATCAAATCGATCATTACCCGCTCCGTGGAGCCGACGAGAACACCGTACTCGACTACCGCTTCCCCGAAGAATCGATCGAAGAGTTGATGGCGCCGATGGAAGAAACCGCGTCGCACGCCGACGGCTATTTTCTCGGTTGTGATGTATCGCCGTGCGCGTTCGAGATGTATTGGAGACTACGCGGCCTCGATGATGCGCTTGCCGATATTGCGATGAACGAGTCTCTTGCGAAACGTATGTTTGGTCGGTGCGTCGATTTTGCGATTACTTTGTCGAACGAGGCGATTCACAGATTCGATCTCGACTGGCTGTGGACCGGTGA
>CAYLZA010000129.1:0-7013 GCA_964387575.1 uncultured Spirochaetales bacterium
TATTCTTTTTCGATACAAGATGAAGGATGTGTGACGATACGGGTAAAATCACCGTCGTTTGTAAAAAAAATTAGCCCCGAGGAATCGATATCGAGCCGGCCTACATTGTGCAGCCGTTCCTCGAAGCCCGCGAGCAGGGAGTCGGCAGTTGGTCTTCCTTCGGGATCGTGTTTCGTACATACATACCCGCGTGGTTTGTGAAGCGCGACATATCGATAAACCGTCTCCGGAAAGACGAGTCGTCCGTCGAATGTAACCGAATCTTCCGAAGACACTTTCGTACCCGGCGTTGTAACCACCGTTCCGCCGACTGCAACCCGCCCTTCGTCGATATACTGCTCACATTTTCGACGTGAGGCGATGCCGCATCGGGCGAGATACGCCTGGAGTCTTATCCGATCATCATTCTTCATCGAGCTCGAATCGTTCCTGTTCGATATCGTCGAGCTTGGGCAGGTCGGCGATACTCGCTAATCGAAACGCCTTGAGAAACTCGCTGGTAGTTCCGTATTGTGCGGGGCGTCCGGGAACATCTTTTTTCCCCACTACCTTTATGAGATCCTTCGATGAGAGTAACCTGATCATACCGTCTGCGGAAACACCGCGGATACTTTCGATCTCCCCCCGCGTTACCGGTTGTGAATAAGCGATTATTGATAAGGTTTCCAGAGCCGCCCGCGAGAGGTTGTTCTCGCTTTTTTTGCCATATCGAGTTTTCAGATGAGGCCAAAGTTTTACTTTCGGGGAAAGCAGAAAACCGTCCGCTATTTCGACGATTTCTATTCCCGATTCGGGAGCCGCATACCGCTCCTGAAGCTGAGCGATGGCTTCGAGCACCACATCCTTCGAGAGTTTGCTGATTTTTGAAATCGTTGCGGCGTCGATCGGCTCGGTTTCGAGGAAAAGAACAGATTCGACCAGTGCCGTTTCGTTTTCGAGCTTCATTTACGCTTCCTGCCCGACCTCGGACGGATTGTTTTCTATCAGCTCATCGGAATCACTGTCCGGATCGAGATTCTCTACCGCCTCCCGGCGTCGAAGTCGAATATCGCCGAAAAGCCTGTTCTGATACACGTATAACAGCCTCATCTTTACCGATTCGAGCACCGCGAGAAACGCGCACACCACTTCCATCACCGATGATCGGTTGATTAGCAGATCCTGAAAGAGAAATTCTCCCCGCTGATCGACGAATTCGCGTATGAGCGTGAGCTTTTCATTGATCGATACTTCCTCGTACAGATCGATTATTCGCTCAGTCGATAGATTCGAAATCATCGAAGAAAACGATTTGAGCAAATCCCAGACATCGATCTGCTCCCACAAGTCATCGTCGTCCGAAAACGGCAGAATCCGTTGTTTACTCGACCGATCAACCGCCCACTCCGCTTCTTCTCCCTGCTTCGATATGAGATCGGTTATCTTCTTGAACTTCTGATATTCGATAAGCCGCTCTACGAGCTCCTGTCTCGGATCATCCCCATCGTCTTCGAGGTCGACTTCTACCGGGAGCAGCATCTGAGATTTAATGTGAAGCAGGGTCGCAGCCATCAGGTAAAAATCGGTGATATTTTCGAGGTTGATTCGCGTTGCGTATGTCAGATACTTGAGATACTGTTCGGTGATTTCGGCTATCGGGATATCGTATACGCTCACTTCGGATTTTCGTATGAGAAAAAGAAGAAGATCGAGCGGACCCTCGAATTCACCGATTTTAAAGTGCTGTTGCTTTTTGTCGTTCTTCACTTCCATGTATACGCAAATCCTTCAAGCGAATGGTAGTAGATTCCCTGAGGTTCGATCGCTTCGAATCGGCGGAAAAACGGAATACCCGTCCGTGGGTTGCGAAGACGAGGTGCTATCTCGAGCAACGGCAGTAACACGAATTTTCGCTCATGAATTCGCGGGTGCGGGATACACAACTCCTCATCATTCCAAATGCGATCACCAAAGAGCAGGATATCGATATCAATCGGACGGGGTCCCATCGGTCCCGATGTCCGGCGATTTCTCCCCTCGTTTCGTTCGACGGTGTGAATCGATTGCAGAAGCTCCCGTGGTTTCTGCGTCGTATCACCGGCTACGACGCAATTCAGAAATTCCGGTTGATCGATTACGTACCGGGGAAGCGTTTCGTACAATCGTGACATCACAATATTGTCGACGAACTCAGACAAGCTCTTGAGCGCTCCGGCTATATTTTGCTCACGGTTCCCGATATTTGATCCAATACCGAGATATACTCGCTCCCCGTCATTCATCGAGCAGGTCAGAACAGCTCATCGGCGGTGGCTTTTTCCGAGCTCTTTTTGTCCGATTCCTCCGCTTTCGGGGTTTTGGATTGCATTTCGTCGGGTTGCTCATCTTCGGCCGCTACCGACTGTGGAAAGAGCAACCTCCGGACTTGCGTTTCCACCTCTTCGGCTATGCTCGGGTTATTCTCTAGAAAGAGCTTTGCGTTTTCCCTTCCCTGTCCGATACGTTCTTCTCCGTAGGAGTACCAACTGCCGCTCTTCTTGATAAGATCGTATTTGAGTGCCGCGTCGAGGAGACTGCCGCTTGCAGAAATACCCTTTCCGAATACGATTTCCAGCTCCGTTTTACGGTACGGAGGAGCTACCTTGTTCTTGAGGATTTTGATACGTACCCGGTTTCCCGTCGCATCTTCATTACCTTTGGCGATCGTTTCTATTTTTCTAACTTCGAGGCGCACCGACGAATAGAACTTGAGCGCTTTCCCACCGGTTGTTGTTTCGGGATTACCGAACATAACCCCGATCTTCATTCGTATCTGGTTGATAAACACGAGAATACATCGTGATTTGGAGATGATCCCGTTGAGCTTCCGCAGAGCCTGGCTCATCAGCCGTGCCTGCAGCCCCATATGGGAATCTCCCATCTCACCTTCGATTTCAGCCCTCGGGGTAAGAGCCGCTACGGAGTCTATTACGATGATATCGACCGCCCCCGAACGTATCAGAGACTCGGTAATCTCAAGCGCCTGTTCGCCGGTGTCGGGCTGCGAAACCCACAGCTCGTCGATATTGACGCCGAGATTCTTTGCGTACGTAGGATCGAGGGCATGTTCGGCGTCGATGAATGCAGCAATTCCCTTTTGTTTTTGTGCCTCCGCAACCGCATGTAGTGCAAGCGTTGTTTTCCCGGATGATTCGGGGCCGTAGATCTCCACGATGCGACCCTTCGGATAACCGCCGACGCCGAGTGCGGCGTCGAGCAGAATCGAGCCCGACGGAATGGTCTCCACTTGATTGTCGGGACGTGTCCCGAGTTTCATCAACGAGCCTTTTCCGAATTGCTTTTCGATTTGAAGCTGTGCGGCCTCAATCGCTTTTTGTTTTTCCGCGGCAACCGGAGATGGTTCGGCGACCGTTTTTTCTCCGCCGGAGTTTTTCTTTGCCATATGTCCCCCTCACCCATCGATAACACCGCATGTTACCTGATGATTCAACGAGCTGTTTACTATTTATCATAATATATTTTCGCGGAGAGCGCGGTCAAGCTGCCGCGGATGCCGTCCAGGAATTCGCACGATCGTTTTACGGGCGGCGGTTATTTTTGTGCCGAATCGATAAAAAACGTCACCGGCCCGTCGTTTGTATACGACACGAGCATGTGTGCTCCGAATTTACCCGATGCGGTGGAGAGCCCGAGCCGGCGAAACGCATCGACACATTCGTCGTACAGCTGTTCTGCTTTGTCCGGAGCGGCGGCTTCGGTGAAGGATGGTCTGCGACCTTTCCGTACGTTGCCGTACAGAGTGAATTGGGAAACAATGCATATTTCGTAACCGAGATCGAGCGCGGAGAGGTTCATTGCACCGGAATCGTCCTCGAATATTCGAAGGTTCGCGATCTTTCGTACAAGATAGTCCAAGTCTTTTTGATTATCCGAGTCGGTTACCCCGAGATATATCAACAATCCTGGACCGATTTCTCCGGTTGTTTCATTCCCGACGGTAACACTACATTCTTTTACCCGTTGAGCTACCACTCGCATATCGTCTCCTATTGTGAGCCCTTCGGGGCAAGCTTGTGAACCGAGATTCCCTCGAGCAGGATAGTGTCGTCGGTCGGAACGGTTATTCTACCGAGGATCTCTACCGGATTGCCCTGTGTAAGGTTTACCGCGAAATCGAGAACCACCGGCACGACCCCTTCGAGCACCTGACTGGTTTCATAGCCGACGAGAAGGTCGAAGGTGATTGTCTCATCACCGATATTCAGGTTGGAGATTCTACCTTTCCACACGACAAATGTTCCGTCATAGAGAAGCGGTTCGGCGGCTACGTCCGTATACGAGAATGAATCCTTGATACTCGTGAAATCGGGGACACCGATGTAGCTCATGATGGTTCTCGCCTGCTCTTTGACCTGACCGGACGCGTTTGACAGAAGCAGTCGGTTGATTTCGCGGATTGCGAGGTTATCGTGAAAATCGCGGAACGACGATTTGGCCTTGTCAAAGCTCTCCCGTATCTCCGATTCAGTCAGGATATATCGTGCCGACGGGGTGTTCGAGGTTATCTCGTCGAGACGTTTGAGTGAGAGCTCGGTGACGGCCGGTTCACGGACCGGTTGCTGCGAAAATCTCTCGGTCAGCAGATACGCTGCAATACCGGCGGCTGCGATAACGGCCGCGACAATGAGAATGATCGGAACGTTTTTCCTTCGTCTGCGCGGAAGGAGTTTGTCGAATGTGCCGTTCTCCGCCATTCTCGAAAGGCGTTCCCGTGAAGAATCCTTTTTCAGCAGCTTGAGACCTCGACCGGCGTTTCGGTTTGATGGATCGTTTTCGGAAATCGTGAGAAGATAATCGAGCGCTTCGGTTACTTCGAAGCGTTTGAGATGAAGAACCGCCAGTCCGAGTAGAGCATCCGTGTCGTTGGGGCGCAGGCTTATTGCACGCCCCAAATACGTGTTTGCGCCCCCGGTATCGCCGGTACGAAGGCATGACATACCGAGAATAAGATAGAACCGAAAATTATCCCGATAGCGAAAAACCTGAGGCTCGAGCAAACGGATCGCCTCGGTGTATTTTCCCTTGTCATAGAGCTTGAGAGCTTTTCTGATGTCGTCTTTCATCTATTATTGCTCGTACTGCTCTTTGTTTTCCTGGAGCAGCTCGAGCGCTTTTTTGAGATCCGCAAGCTCGGATTCGGTAAGTGGTCCGTCCTCTTCGAGCATGGCGTCGATCGATTCAATGAGCTCGTCGACGGTCTTGAGATCGGAGCGTATCGTCTCTGTTTTCGGGGATTCCGTATCCTGCGGGCGTTCCGAAGCGTCGGATCCGGATGAAGATGATTCCTGAGCAGTAATTCCGCCGCTCGCCCCCGGCGGTAGTCGCGACGTATCGGTGGAGCCTGTCGACGATCGAGAAGACCCGGATGTTGTCGTCCCCGCCGATTGTGCGGTATCCGATTCCATTTCCGGTGTAAGGAGGAGCGAAATCGAGCGTGCATTTCCGGCGGCAAGTCTCTGAGGTTCATAGTAGAACGCAATTGCCGAGTCATTTATCGAATACGGACGCAAGTTGAAATTCCTGTTCGTATTAACCGTATACGACCATGACGTATCATCGAGCCGCTTCCAGTTTGCCACTACTATCCGATCGGGCGTATCGAAGCCCGAATCGGATAGTACAAAGTAAAGCCCTTCGTCGGCGGTACCCGAGAGGATATAATCGGGATAATCGCCGCTGAACGAACGCTCTCTGGAAATCTCCGACGAATCGGTTCGAAAGTGTATAGCGTCTTCTCCGAGAGAGGTGTCGAAGATATATCGAATTCCGGCGTCGAAAGAAATTTCCGAAACGTTTTCGATACGAATATCTATTGCGAGCGTATCATCTTTCAGTGTCATCGTTTGGAGTATTTCGAGACGACTCGACTTCCACTCGATAGTAATAGAAGAGCCGGTGCTTGTAACGTTTTGCCTGAACGCAAACGAGTTGCCCAGTATATAGATACGTTCATTGGCGAGAAGCGAAATATAGGTTGTAGTCGGGTCTTCGGCAACGAAAAGCGGGATTTGCCCGTTATCGGTAGAGTACAAGGAAAACCGTCCGCTGTTTTCGTGTACGACCAGCCGGAGCGATGCATTCGAGATTTCGGCCGCGGAGACGGTCGATGTAACAAACACAAAGGCGACGAGAAAAAGAATTGTTATGGATATGAATCGTTTACTGACCATCGGCATCGAGCGTCTGCAAATAGAACGATTTCAACTCGAGAAGTTGCGTCTTGATATCGAGCAACACCTGACGGGTTGACGAAGATTCCTGATTCTCCTGCGACTCCAGTAATCGATCTACCTGCTCCTGAAGCCGCTCCGACTCACTTTTATATGTGTTTACCTCCGCCTTGAGGTTTTCAACCTGTTGTGACAATGAACGTATCTGCTGTTCTTTTGATTGCGATGTCAGATCTGCAATCCGACGCTGGTACGCCGCAAGCGCCTGTTCGTAGCTGCGCTCGCGTCTGCTGAAATCCTCGAGCGCCTGCAGGTATTCTTCATGACTCCATTTCAGGAGCTTGAGGAGCTCTTCCTCCCGTTCCTTCAGATCGATAAGAGATATCCGATATCGAGCCGCTTCGAATTTGAAGCTCGAGGGATATTCGTCGACAAGCGTGGAAAAAACCTCGCGGGCTTTGTCGAATTGGCCGAGCCTGTACAACGCCTCACCGATCCAGAAGTAGCTGTTTGCGATAAACTGGGAGTCCGGGTATGTGCTGATGTGCTCTTCGAGGGCAAGTATAGCGGAATCGTACTGCTCCTGGAGGAGTAAAAGCCTTCCTTTTTGATAAAGACTCTCCGGATAGTATGAGCTTTTGGGAAACTGGCTGATAAAGAATTCGAGGTTCTTTTCGGCATCTTCGTACTGCCCGAGCGCCATGTACGACTTGGCAATCCAGAAATACGCTTCATCGTGGAATCCGGTGAGATCGGAATCAAGAATGATATCGCGAAATATGCGTATTGACTCGTCATACTCCG
>CAYLZA010000130.1:0-7006 GCA_964387575.1 uncultured Spirochaetales bacterium
TTCCGATCTATTATGCGCAAAAAGAGCTCGGAGAGCTTGCGTATATCGAGCTACCGAAGATCGGAGAGAGCTACGAAACCGATGAGGTGATGTGTTCTATTGATTCGTTGAAGTCGTCGAGCGACCTTTATGCTCCCTTCCCTGGAACCGTAACCGAGGTAAACGAAAATCTCGAAGGAGACGGCAGCGCCAAAAAGATTAATGAGGATCCCTATGGAGCCGGGTGGATCCTTTGCTTGGAGCCGGCATATGCGTCCGCAATTGATGAGCTGATGACCGAAGAACAGTATCATTCATATACAGAGTAATGAGATGAAGTTGAAGATCGATGATATCGTTGTAAGAAATCGTATAAGACGAAATCTCGGGGACATAAGCTCGCTTATGGAGAGCATGCAGCGGCACGGGTTGCTCAACGCAATCGTCGTTAACCGTTCGTACGAGCTCGTTGCCGGACATCGGAGACTCGAAGCTGCAAAGCGTCTCGGCTGGACAACGATTGAAGCCGAGGTTATGGAAGATCTCGATGAGATCGAGCGAATCGAATTAGAGATCGACGAAAACGTGCACCGAAAGTCGCTGACACCGGATGAGCTTGCCGACGGATACGAGCGGCTGCAACGGCTGAAAAACCCGGGGTTCTTCGCCAAGCTCCGGCAAAAAATCCGTCGTTTTTTTCAAAAGCTCTTCGGTAGAAAATCCGAATAGGGTATCGCCAACTGATCCGAAAATTGTGGAAAAACCGGCTCCGATTGGTGCGGCAATGAACGGCTGCTGCCGGGCTAATCGTTCCACACGTCCTCGAATTCGTGGGGATGCTCGCAGTATTTGCACACAAAGGTCGACTCACCGGCCCGAAGGAATTCCGGTCGGACGTGCTGATGATGCTCGGGATGCGAAATGCACGATTCGTTTTTACACGATATTTCCTCGAGATTGTACACGCGCCTCGGCATGTGCAACCGGTACTTTCGCAATACCCGCGCATCTTCGATTATATTGAGCGTGCAACCCGGTGCTATTGCTCCGAGCATCTTAATCTGTCTCTCGTCGAACGAAAGGATGTCAGGAAGCGATACGATTCCTTTGAACGCGTCGGGACTGCTCGAATGAAACACTCCGTGTGAGCTACGGCAATTCAACCCCATGATGCGACGTATCTTATCGATCTGATTCCAGATTTCCTCAACCGATCTGCCCCGCCCGATGTGATCGATCACGATGCCGTTGTCCACCGGTTTTATTCCCACCTTGTATTCGGGTTTGTGATCGGACCTTATCGTCGCCTCTTCTACGAAATCGTCGGGATATTCGGGATGAACAAATTGCTGTCCTTCAAAATCACTTCCGATTTTTCCGGCAAGCATTCCCAGCTCAACTATTCGCGTAAAATAACCGTTGACCGACTGTCCGTCCCATCCGTTGAGATCGGTATCATCGAGAAACGAAGGAATCGTCGGACGCTCACGATGCCTCGGGAGCGGGTGATAAAATCGGGTGCCCGCAGGAAGCTTCTCGATGAATCTACGGGCGAAGCTAACCGATTCACGTAAGTAATCGGCTTTCTCGAGTACGGTTTCTCCCATACGTTCGAGCTGCAACCGGGTGAAATACCAGATATCCGCAATTTCACGGCTTTCAAGATACGCCTCTATCGAAGGAAACGAGCGTACACGGAATCCGTGATCGAGCATTCTCCGTTCATAGTAATCGGGAATCGCAAGCTCCGGAGGAGCAATCAAATCAACCTGGACTTCTTTGAAAATGCGTAATCCGTCGACCTTTGAATGGACCGTTCGTCCGTTATGAAGATCCCCGACGAGGGCGAGATGAATCGAGTCCCGGTTCCACTGTTTGTGCTCGAGAAATGTAAACTCGTCGAGAAACTCCTGCGTCGGGTGCTCATGCTTACCGTCGCCGGCGTTGATGAACGACGGAGCCGATCTGTTCGATATATCGGCGTATTTCGAAAGCGCGGCCTCGAGCCATCGGCAGACACCTTCCAGCTTCGAGCGGACAATGAAAAGCGAACGGTCGCTGTATCCGAAGAGCATTTTCACCGTGTCGGTTATGCTTTCTTTCTTCGTGGCGATAGAGGAGGATCCGACCTGGAAATCGTTTACCTTTGTGCCGTGAAATTTGGCGGCGTTTCGAAACGATTCCTTGGTTCGAGTTGAGTCTTCCAAAAAGAAGAGATAAATCCCGAGGCGGGAGTCCTCGATCCGATAATTCGAGGTGTCACGGCCGTTTGCCACAGCGTCCTTGAGCTCCCGGGTTTTATCGTACAAATAGATCTGCTCGTCGAGATTGAGGTCTCTTACTACACATATGCTCCGGCCGAGAAACGGGTGATTTCCGACCGCAGCCACTATTGTTCGATCCTTTGCGTCGGGGTCAAGCTACTCATCGAGAGTCCGACGATCGTGCCGTCTTCCGCCTGTACATACAATAGATCCTCATCCATCAGCACGGTCGTGTCGGGATCCACGGGCACGGAAGAGGACCGTATCAAGTTGAGGTTTTCGTCGAACCTGGCCAGATACCAACTCTCTTCTTCCCGGGCGATTGCGTACGCACGATCTTCGTCTATCATCAGCAGCGAACTCTCGTAAATCGTCTCGTCGCCTTGCATCGTCATGACCAGACTGTCGGGATCGAGCAGAAGCAAACGTATCGAGCCGGTTCCCTCGCTGCGACCCGCAATAGCAACGATCGAGGAGCCGATGCGACCGAACTGCTTTCCGCGGATTGAATTTATCTGCGATCGGGCGCGATAATTCCCGGTCTCGGGATTAAGCAAGGCAAGCCGGCCGAGCTTTTCTTCACCGGCATCGACCATTTCGAGAAAAAGTATCGTCCGTTCAGGCTCGGTGGCGGAGGCGGCCGCAACTGATTGTTCGGGCTCAGGGCTTTCCTGTTCGAGCAGCTCCCGTTCATCTTCGGCGATTTCCTCACGTTCTTCCTGGATTCGGGCTACTCGCTCCTCCTGCTCCTCTTCCTGATCGTCGAGCTCCTGTTCCCGCTCGGCAACTTCTTCTTCCGCTTCCCGAAGCTGCTCTTCCTCTTCGGCTATCTCTTCTTCCCGTTGCTCCGCGGCGGCAACACGCTCTTCGTCTCCCGATTCCTCGGCTTGTTCACGCTCTTCAGCAACCGCTGCGCGTTCTTCCTCGAGCTCCTGCTGTTTCTGCTCGATCTGCTCACGCTCCTCTTCGACTTCCTCCCGCTCTTCGTCGATTTCCTGCTGCTCCTCTTCTACTTCCCGTTCCTTGAGCTCGGTCATCTGCTTT
Source organism: uncultured Spirochaetales bacterium (assembly GCA_964387575.1). Lineage (GTDB taxonomy): Bacteria > Spirochaetota > Spirochaetia > ARS1246 > ARS1246 > CAYLZA01. The sequence continues at coordinate 3,288 of CAYLZA010000130.1, forward strand.
CGGCTCGGGATTCCCTTGTCCTCCTGCTCACGGAGCTTGTCTACTACTCCCTCTTCGGTAAGCTCATCACTGTCGAGGGAGCCGAGCCCGCCTTCCGCCGCATCTTCGGATAAAGGAATAACCATCTGCGTTCTGCCGGGCCATTCGGTGTAAGCTGTAGCTATTCCGACGATATCTTCTTCGAGATAGTCGGTAACCACCGTTTTGTATCTCTCCTGAAAGTAATCGAGCTTTCTGCGATTGACGGCGTTGTAAATCGTAACGAACTCCGCGAGTATTCCCGCATCGTCGCGGCTGTACTGATACGCCTCCATCAAAAAACCGGCAAGTATACGCCGTACGTTTTCTATGTGATCAACAATTGCCCCTTCGAGCAGATAGATGATGTCAGCGTCAAACAACTCGTCGGCCGATGGATCGACTGCATGGATTGCCCGGTATTTTCCACCCGATGCGGCCACTCCGTCGGGATCCGTAACCGCAGCGGCGAGAGCACGACCGATTCCTATAATCTGTTCGCGGGTCTCGATAATCTCGTGAGGGCCTTCATAGTTTACGAACTCCACCGACGTATCCGCCGCGGTGTTCAACTCTTCTTTGTCGACATCCAGAGACCAGATAAGCGCCGGTAACAGGCAGAGTAATATCGACGTAACAATCCATCTTTTCATCATTTCTCCCTCTCCTATACTATACCATAAGAATCGTCTTGTTTAAAACTCCGGATCATTGATTTCTCCTGGAGAGCACATTGAGCGCCGCTTCTCGAACGGTTTTAGGATAATCGTTGCGAAACAGCATGAGAACCGTCTCATATCCCGATTCATCGGGGAATACGCCGTTGTATGACAAAATCGATTTCAGAGCGAGTGCCGCGGCAATCCCGAGCGTGGGCTCAGGGGGTCCCGGAAGCCCTATGTCATGTTTGATGGTCTCCGCTATTGCCCGCGTTGCATCACCCGACAGATCACTCCCGAGCGTCCCTATCGCACGAATCATCGCGGCCGCACTCCCGACGTCATGCTCATAGTCGAGGCTTCTCGCGAGAACCCGACTCGAATGGATACCACCGATGCGCGCGAGAAGCCCGGCGGCTCTCGACCGAATATCGGGAAAATCGTTTATGATCTTTTTCTCCCGTCGCTCTACCCGGATCGTTCCTTCCGATGCAAGCATTTCCAGAAAATGACGAATATACAGATATCCGTCACCTATCTCTCCGCGCAGTATCCGGTCTTCGATAGCGCTAAGCGCCGTAAGCTTCGACTCGTACGTGTCGGAGAAAATCAGGCTCCGCAGAAATATGAAATCCCCGTTGTCGGCGAACATGCTCTCGATCTCGCTCATAGACATGCGTACGTCGTAGCTGCTCCGACGGGTCGCGTCGAGCCCCGGCTGTGCCCACAATTGATCATGCGCAGGAGTTCCTGAAAAACCGTACAACAGCCAGTCGACTCCCGGTACGATTATCGTTCCCGCCTGTGAGAGCGTGAATCCCGAAACACCGTTGATCGATGGAACAGCGGTATAGGTCGATTGTTGACCGGTTATGTGTACGATAGTCCCCCGCGTAGTCGGTACGTAGAGACCGCCGTATTTGTCGACGGCGGGTGCTCCGGAAAATTGAGCCGGCTCGGTCGTCTTCGAAAGCTCGGTTCCATCGTCATCGAGCTGCACTATCGTCCCTCCGCGGGTAACACCGATAACCCCCTTCTCCCCAATCACAGGCGACAAAAACGGATTCGGCTCAATATGATCCCAGAGGATCGTCCCTTCCTCGTCGATAGCTACGATGCTGCCGAAATCGGTACCGACGTAGATCATGCCTTCACGAGATATGGCAGGAGCGGTCGGTGTTCCGGCGAGCACCGCTTTCCACTTTCGTGTTCCTCCCGGTCTCAGCGCGTGCAGCGTAGCATCATCCGAAGGAATCAAAATCAATCCTTCGGGAGTAACCGCAGGAGGTGCCGATATTGCGTCTGAGACCGATGTCTCCCACGACAGGAAACCGTGATGAGTAATCGATGCAACACGACCGTTTTCGAATGCAACGATAATCGCACCGTCGATGCCGATTGCCGGAGCACCCACGGGGGTACCATCCATTTCTCTTCGCCAGATGATTCCTCCGTGTGGATTGACCGCCACTACCTCCCCGTTTTTCAGCACCGTGATAATGGTACCGTCTCGAGAAATGGCGAGGCTGTCCCACACCCGTCCGCCGAGATACGAGCGCCATAGAAGCTTTCCCTTCTCCTCCTCGATCGCGTAGAGATATCGATCCTCCGATAACGCGTACACGACGCCGCTTTCGGTTACCGCCGGTCGGCTTCGAACTCGCCCACCCGTTGCATATTGCCAGCTTGCATCCTGACAATCGCCCGGTATCGCTGACAAAAGCGTGAGAAGTGTAAGCAGAATGAAACGGATCATCGGCTCGTACACTATCACATATTCGTCGTATTGACTTTTAGACGTACCCGAACCATCTTTGCATCGGAGGAATCCTGATGAGTGACACGCATCCCTCATTCGATATACGTTTTGCTCATGGCAACGAGTTGACGAACGCCCGCGTTGCACTCTGTGTAACGGGAAGCGTGGCATGCGTTCGCTCGCCGGATTTGGCCCGGGCGATGATGCGTCTCGGCGCAGATGTGGTACCTGTAATGACGAACTCCGCGACCGAGCTTATCCATCCCCACCTGATGCATTGGGCAACCGGTCATGAGCCGGTTACGCGTCTTACCGGTGCTATCGAGCATGTGGCTCTTGCGGGAAACGTCGAAAACCCGGTCGATCTCGTTATTGTTGCACCGGCAACCGCGAATACGATCGGGAAGATTGCCGCGGGAATCGACGACACTCCGGTTACGACCACGGTTACGACCGCATTGGGAGAAGGAATACCGGTACTCGTCGTGCCGGCTATGCACGAACCGATGTACCGACATCCCGTGGTCATGGAAAATATCGAAAAGCTCAAGCGCATAGGCGTAGATCTGGTAATACCCGAAATTAGCGAAGGCAAGGCAAAAATCGCCCCGGTGGAGGAAATCGTTGAACGCGTTGTTTATTCGATCATCATGCGAACGCGAGAAATCACCCTTGCCGATACCCGAACGCTTATAACGGTCGGACGAACAGTCGAGTACATAGATCCGATCCGATGCATTACCAACAACAGCACCGGGAAAATGGGAATGGCCCTTGCGGTGGCGGCAAAACGCATGGGTTCGGAGGTAACGGTGGTCTACGGGAAAGGTACCGAACCTGCACCGAACGGTATCGAGGTTGTACGAGTTGATACCGCACAAGAGATGAAACAGACGGTTGAGGATAAGCTCAGGAAAACAGAATACGATCTTTGCATCGCTGCTGCAGCCGTCGGAGACTGGATGCCTGCGCGTCGGGAGAAATCGAAGATTACGACTCACGGCGCAGAGAAACTTACACTCGAGCTCCTCCCGACACCTAAAATTATCGACGATATTAAAACGTACGCACCGTCGGTTTTCCTCGTAGCGTTCAGAGCGCAAAGCGATCTCTCCGACGAAGCGCTTATCGAAGACGCCTACAACCGACTCAGGAAATCAAACGCGGATATGATTGCAGCAAACGACACCGGAAGAGCCGGCGCAGGCTTTGAATCGGATACGAACGAGCTTTTTCTCATTTCCTCACACCGAGAGGTAACCCATATTCCTCTGACCGAGAAA
>CAYLZA010000131.1:0-6985 GCA_964387575.1 uncultured Spirochaetales bacterium
GTCGACGACAATTCCGGATCAACATGTCCATCGATGAGCGGACAATTCGTCCGTTTCATCATTTCATCGAGCAGCTCTCTCATCTTCGACGCAATCTCCCCTTTCCCGGCCTCTCGCGCAAGCAGGTTCTCACGCTCCTCCGGATCCACCTGTAGATCGTAGAGCTCTTCCTCCGGCGGCTGAGCCGCATGCCGGCCGAGCTCCATCCGTTTCATGATCTGCCAGGTCGGGCTCCGCTGAACATCGCTGTCGTCGGCTCGAATCCACTCGCCGGTTTCGTGCTTTGCAAGCACTTCACTATTCGCGCCTTTCGCCCCCTCCTCGGTAACCGCGAATGAACGAATATACTTGTATCGATGAGTACGCACATAGCACACCGGATCATAGTAGGCATCGTAGTAGAGCGCGCCGAACACCGCCTCTCGTTCGGCGTAGTCGGCATCGGTAATCAGCGGATAAAAGCTCCGTCCTTCGAGCGCGTCCGGAACCGGCGTGCCGCTCCATTCGAGTACCGTCGGTGTGAAATCGAGATTCGACAGGAGCTCGCGATACACCGCGCCACCTTCGGCGGTACCGGGATATCGAATGATAAGCGGAATGCGAATACCGGGATCAAAAAACGTGCTTTTTGCCCGCGGGAACGGAGAACCGTGATCGGTTGTAAAGATCACGATCGTTTCCGACGAAAGCCCTGTGGAATCGAGCGTTTCGAGAACGTTTCCGATTGCGGTATCCATCTCCTCGATATCACGATAAAAATCGGCATAATCCTTCCGCACCTCCGGCCGATCGGGCAGATATGAGGGGAGAATGACCGAGCTTCCGCCGTCTTCTGCCTCTTTCCATGGTCGATGGACGTGATTGAAACCGACGTGTGCAAACCAGGGATCGGTTTTCGCATCGTCGCTTTCGAGAAAATCGACAAAGCTTTCGCACGCGGCAGGGGCGGTCCGGTCATCCTGTGAATGGGCGAACTGATATCCGAGCCCGCTCGGGTCACCGTGAGTCTCGTGCTGAAATCCGAAAAGATGGGTTTGGTATCCCGCATCCGCCATTCTCGCGGCGAGATGGGTGGTTTCGGGGAAGAACTCCCACCCTCTGTGACAAAGCCCCATCAGTCCGTTCTGATGCGTAAAGAGTCCGGTCATCATCCCCGCCCTGCTCGGAGTACATTCCGGCGCCGCCGCGAAGTAATTCTCGAATCTGATTCCGGATTCGGCGAGCGCATCGAGCCGCGGAGATCGAACATCCGGATGACCGTAGCAACCGAGAAAATCCCCGAGATCGTGGGGGATGAATATGAGAATATTGGGACGCGACATAGATTCTCCTCAGTTTATTGTCTGTATGTGTCTACACGGTTCCACTTCCAGGGATTACGTGTAGTCCGGCGGCGCTATAGTATCATCACGAGGCTCGCTGCACCACCTGACCACTAAATCCCATGACCGGCCGCCAATCCGACGGTGCGCTTGTATGATCAGCCGGGTAATGCTACCTATCGCAGCCTCTCCTGTCGGGATTTAGTGGTCAGGTGATCAGGTGGTCGGGTTGACGGGGCGGCGGCCGTGTGGTACCTAAGCTCTCTGAGAGGAAATCATGTCCATTTATCTTGCGGCGGCCGATATCGGCGGCACCAAAACGACGGTGAGTGTATCCGGAGAGAACGGGATTCTCGCAAAAACGCGAAGCGCGACACGCAAGGAAGGGGCCGATACGGCAATCCCGTATCAGGTAATCGAAATGATCGAAACCGTATGCGGAGAAGCCGGTATCGATGTGGAGCAGATCAACGCGCTCGGAATCAGTACGTGCAGTCCGTTCCAGAAGCGGGAAAGTGCACTCGGACTCGTGGCACCGAACTTGTGCGGGGGCATAGGCTGGAGTCCCGTACCCCTGCCGAACGACTGGGAGTTCATCCCGTTGGAACGGGAGCTTTCACGTAGGTTCGATCGAATCGAGATTGGAAACGACTGCATCACGGCCGCGGTAGCCGAGCATCTTTTCGGAGCGGGTCGGGACGAGGACAACATGGTGTATGTCACCTGGAGCACCGGAATCGGTGCAGGTGCGTTTGTTGACGGGCATCTTCTCGGCGGGAAACACCGGAACGCGATGCATCTCGGTCATATACCGCTTCATCTTCACGGAAGTGACAGCTACACCGAGGGGTGGCGAAAGGCGGCAAATCTCGAGCCCTTCGCGGCGGGTCCGGCAATTGCCCGACACTACGACGGATCAACCGAAACGCTCAAAGTATTCAACGAGTACCGTGACGGGAATGAACGGGCAAAAGAGATCATTGAAGAGGCGGCCAAAACATTTGCGCGCGCGCTGGTTTCAGTAACGACACTGCTCGATACGCGTCTGTTTATTCTCGGAGGGAGTGTTTCCAACGACTGGGATGTGCTCGAGCCGCTCGTCTCAAAAGAATTCTACGCCGCCAATCCCTACTTCGTCGAAGATGTCGAGTTTCGCCGATCAGCTCTCGAGAGCTATCTCGGTGATATGGCCGGACTCAGCATCGTCATGCCCGATGAGTGGATCGAGAAGTGGCGTCGCGAACGGCCGTGGGAAAAGCGTCCCGACTAATAAACGCCCGGAAAACCGGAGCGTTTTCCGGTGCTTCCCCTACACGCGCTGTATTTCCTTTATTATCGCCGGAATGATCTCGAAGAGGTCACCTACAATCGCGATATCCGCCAACTGCATAATAGGCGCTTCCGGATCCTTATTAATCGCTATAATGATATCACTCGAACGCATGCCGACGAGGTGTTGAATCTGTCCCGATACACCGCAGGAGAGATAGACACGCGGTTGCACGGTTTGACCGGTCTGACCGACCTGATGATCATAGGGAATCCATCCGGCGTCAACTGCCGCACGGCTTGCGCCGACGGCTCCACCGACTTGCTCCGCGAGCTTTCTGAGCATATCGAAACCTTCGGGGCCTTTGAGCCCGCGTCCGCCGGCGATGATAAAATCTGCGTCGGCGATCTGAATTGTCTCGCTCTCATTCGGCACAACCTGGAGAATCTTTTTGAGAAGCGCCCGGCTTGCCGAATCACCCTCGTCGATTCCGTCTTCCCGTATAATCTCCCCGCTTCTCGACGTATCAAGCTCGGGGATGGTCATCACCCTGGGTCTGACCGTTGCCATCTGTGGCCGGTGATTCACACTCTTGATTGTAGCCATGATGTTACCGCCGAAGGCGGGACGTGTCTGAAGCAGCACGCCCGATTCAGGGTCTATTTCCAAGCCGGTGCAATCGGCCGTAAGCCCGCAATGAAGATTAACCGCAACACGTGGGATAAACGATCTACCCCGGGCGGTCGCGCCGGAAAGCACGACTTCGGGTTTGTATTTTTTTATCAGTCTCGAAAGGATTTCCGCATGCTCCTCATCTATAAACCGGTTCGAGTCTATTGAATCGACATGGATTGCCGAATCAGCCTGATAATGAAACACCTTTGCAACTTCCTCGTCTTCACACCGACCGAGAAGCATCGCACATACATCGGATTTCCGTGCCTCCGCAAGCCTTCTCGCCGCACCGAGCAGCTCATATGTGACGTCCTTGATTTCACCGTCGATGATCTCTGCGACTACCCAGATATTTTTGTACTCCGCTCGTTCGGCGTCTGATGTTGTTATCATTATCTACTCCCTGACTACACCAGTGATTTCTTTCTGAGCTCGGCCACGAGCCGTTGCGCGCTCTCTTCAGGACTCCCGTCGAGCACGATCGTATCCGCGTCACGACCCGGTGGTTTATCGGTTTTTACAACCCGTGTTGGAGATCCATCGAGACCGATCAACTCCGCCGGAAGCGAGAGGTCTTCGTTTCCCCAAACCGGTATCTCGGCTTTTCTCGAGGCCATTCGTGATCGGAGCGATGGAATTCTCGGCGAATTGATGTCCTTTACTACGGTCAACACCGCCGGGAGCTCTACCGAACACTCGTCGTACCCGAATTCGAACATCCGCCGAATCGTAACCGACTTCTCGTCAATCGATGTCATCGAAGAGACAAAAGCCGCCTGCGGCCACCCGAGATGCTGTGCAATCCCTGTTCCGACCTGCGCCGTATCGCCGTCAATCGCCTGTTTGCCGCAGATTATCAGATCCACATCGCCGATTTTTTCAATCGCTTTGGCCAATATGTAGCTGGTAGCCCACGTATCCGAACCGGCAAATGCCCGGTCGGTTATGAGAATCCCCCGATCCGCACCGGCTGCAATCGATTCGCGTATCGACTGCTCCGCTTTCTTCGGTCCCATCGAAAGAACGACGACTTCTCCTCCGAGCTGTTCGCGTATCTGAACCGCCTGCTCAACGGCATACGTGTCGAACGGATTAATGACAAGCTCGATACCTTCCCGAACCAGACGCTTTGTCTCAGGATCGATCCGTACATTTTGTGTCCCCGGCACCTGCTTGACGCAGACTGCGATTTTCATAGCCGCTCCCCTGATGATAGGTTGTATTCGATTTTCTTATATCGCCGATTCCGACGTGAATAGAGGCGATTGTGATAAGCGGTAGTAAGAATGTCAACCTATCGATGCCCTCCTTAATACCGTCGATCGTCGTCCCCGTTCACACACATCGAGGCTGTACGGCGAATATAACTACACCATTATAGACGACGTTATCAAGCTTCCGGAGAAGCCGACACGGCTTTACCTTTGTCTTACTCGCTGATAGATTGGCACGCAGATACCTACCAATTTCGGAGCAAAAATGAAAAAAAAGGTTTTTATCGCCGCAACCGAACCGCGGAGCGGGAAAAGTATGCTTACAATAGGGCTCATCCGGGCGCTGCAGGGGATTATCCCGCACGTCGGCTATTTCAAGCCGATAGGCCAACGTTACGATCAAAACGGTACGATCGATATCGATGCACATCTGGTAAACGACATCTTCGAGCTTCCCGACGAGTTGTCGGATATCAATCCGGCCTCGATGACCGACGTGCAGGAAGACAAAGACGCGTTTTTCGAAAGCATCTTCGGCGCATATGGAAGAATAGCCGAAGGAAAAGAGATAGTTCTCATCGAGGGGACCGATTACACGAGCGCGGTTTCTGCGCTCGAATTCGATATTAATGCGGAGCTGGCGAAAAACCTCGTTGCCCCCGTACTGCTGATCGCCAACGGAAACGATCGAACAACGGAAGAGATCATCAGATCACTCGGTGAAGTCGGAGAGTCGTTTAAATCGATGGGGTGCGAGCTTCTCGGCGCGGTGGTCAACCGTTTTTCGCCGAAAGACGCCAAAGCGGACATAGAAACGCTCGACCGAAGTCTTCGTCGTCAGAATATCCATTTCTTCGGCGCGTTACCGCCCCAGCCGATGCTCGCGGGACCGAGATTACGCGAAGTTGCGGACAAACTCAACGCATCGGCCGTCTATCAGGGCGACGATATGTCCAAGGTCGTAACCGGAACGCGAATACTTGCGATGACGCCGGAAAACGCGCTCGGGTATATCCGCGACAAAGACGGCTATCTGCTCGTCAGTCCGGGCGACAGAATGGATACGATTTTCACGGCAATGTACGCTCAGGAATCGAGCCTCTACCCGAAGTATTCCGGGCTCGTTCTCACGGGGGGATTGATCCCGGGTCGAAACGTACGTGATCTGTTCAAGGGAGTCAGGGACAGCGATATTACGATCCTCTCGGTAAACTACGATACATACAACACGGCGTTACGGGTGAATCAGATTTCGGGTGAATTAACCTATGACGATACCGAGAAGATCGAGCTCGTGCAGAGTCTCATCGAGCGGAATCTCGATACAAATGCACTTTATAAACAGCTCGGTAAAATCGAAACCAATGCGGTTACGCCGCGTATGTTTCAGTACCGTCTGATCCAAATGGCACGATCAAAGCTCAAACACATCGTGCTTCCCGAAGGGACCGAACCACGCATTATCCAGGCGGCGGCGGAAGCAAAAATACGCGGCATCTGCGATATGACGCTACTAGGAAACGAGGAAACCATCGGCGAAATAGCAAGAAAAACCGGCGCCACCCTCGAGGGAATACAAATCATAGATCCCAAAACCGTGGAGGAGGATGTCAGGGAGCAGTACGAGAATGCGCTCTATGAGCTGCGAAAACACAAGAGCGTCACGCTCGAAATGGCACGCGACCTCATGCTCGATCCGGTCTATTTCGCTACGATGATGGTGCAGCAGGGAGATGCGGACGGCTTCGTCTCGGGTTCCACGCATTCCACCGCAGACACGCTCGGACCGGTTCTTCGGGTAATCAAAACACAAGAAGGATTGTCTCTTGCATCGAGCGTTTTCTTTATGAGCATGCCCGACAGAGTCATCGTCTATGGTGACTGCGCGCTCGTCGAGAACCCGACGGCGGAGCAGCTTGCGGATATCGCGGTTACCAGCGCGGACACTGCGAAAACGTTTGGAATTACGCCATACGTGGCGATGCTTTCATATTCCACCGGGAAATCGGGAAGGGGCAAAGACGTGGAGAAAGTGCGTGAGGCCACCGAAATTGCGAGAGATCGCAGACCCGATCTGCCGATCGAAGGTCCGATTCAGTACGATGCGGCGGTTTCACCCGACGTGGCAAAGATAAAAATCCAGGACAGCAAGGTTGCCGGAAAAGCGACGGTATTCATCTTTCCGGATCTCGACGCGGGAAACACCGCCTATAAAGCGGTTCAGCGCTCTGCAAATGTCCCGGCAATCGGCCCGGTTATGCAGGGGCTTCGCAAACCCGCAAACGATCTGAGCCGTGGCGCGACGGTAATCGACATCGTATACACCGTCGCCATCACCGCAATCCAGGCGCAGACCTGACCACACCGGTTGTGCAATTCCAAATGTGGTTATGAGAACCTCGATAGCCTATACCGTTTCTTGCGATACCGCCCGGTTTTGTAGAATATCCGTGATGTTTCGCGTATATGACCGGGCGGATCGCCGGGAAACGGCTTCGGAGCGT
>CAYLZA010000132.1:0-6982 GCA_964387575.1 uncultured Spirochaetales bacterium
CAGAAAGCTTCGGATCCCGGGCCGCAGCGTTTTACCCGTACCGTCGACCAACGTGTTATCGAGGTCGAATACGATATGCATATGTTTCATCCATATGAAACGCCGACGGATTTACTTTCGCTATCGAAATATCGCCTCTTCCACTCGCAACGCCTTTATAATGATGTCCAGACCATATTCGAATTTCTCTTCTTCGGTCAGCTGAAACAAAAATGCAAGATCAAATGCCAACGCGAACAACTCTTCAAATGAACCCGTATATGAAATGTCTTGCTCGCATTCCCGCGTTTTGAGCCAGGAATGTGCCACCTCATGCGCGTAAATATCGTCGGGAAAAACGTCGATGTTTCTGTAGGTCGTAGGTATCTTATCGTAGTTTCTTTCTACCCACATGTTTATATTGAAAACATATCCCTCTTCCGGGAGGAACAATACCGTTCTCGAGCGGATTTCGGGACCCACGATCTCCGCAAGCCGCGTATGAGGAACAGCGACCATTCGATCATCCATGCCAACTATTCGTCCGCAGGCGTATCTACATACAATGCCGTCAGAATAGGCAAATTCCAAGGAGATTATTCTATTCTCATTAAGCTCGAGGTATTTTCCGAGTATCTCCCGCAAATTTCGCAACGACAAGCGTTCTATTTCGGAAACGTAATGGAATCTTTCTTTTATTTCTTAGAAAACTGTCATTATTTCCCGATAGTCCCCATCGGAATCGTTTTTTAAGTGCGGCCGATCCGTTTCTTGCTGCGCAACGGTATCTGTGTGACCAATATCAGGTGCCGCGATAATGAACATGAACTGAATTACAAACACATAAATCCAACGGTTCATAACACCTCTTTCATTGTTACTTGATTAAGTATTAATATTACCTAAATTGTAGTATCAGTGCCACCGGCCGACGCTCGCCCGTCGGGCGATAGTCGTCGCGGGGTGGACGGCGAACAAATGCCGTCCAAAGGCTTTCTCCGATCGCCGTTTTTTTGTACATTTGCATACATCGCTAAAATCAGCATGGCCTAAAAGAACGTATATCTAGTGGAGAAACTTCATGATCGCAGACAAGAAGATCGAGTCGTTGGAAGGCTCGTCGGCTCAGTTAACGGTAACCATCGACAAGGATACCGCACAAAAGGAATACCAATCGCTTCTCGATAAATATTCTAGAACCGCACAAATCAAGGGTTTTAGAAAAGGAAAGGTTCCGCCCCGAATTCTCGAGCAGAAATTCGGAGATTCGATAAAGAACGAAGCGGAGATGTCGCTGATCGAGTCGGGTCTGAAAGAGGCCTTCGAAGACGTGGAGCAAAAACCGCTTCAGTTCGAACCGCCTGAGCTGAAGGACAAGGTAAATCTCGAGCTCGGGGAGGATTTCACCTTTACCGTTACCTATGATGTATATCCGGATATCCAGATCGGGGACTATGAAACTATCGAAGTAGAAAAACCTCAGGTTTCGATTACCGCAGAGGATGTGAATCGCGAGCTCGAGCAGATTCGCGATCAGAACTCGATTGTAATGAACAAGGAAGAGGGAGCGGTCGAGAACGAGGATATCGTGACGATCGATCATGTCGAGCTCGATGAAAACGACGAACAAATCGAGGACACCCGGCGTGAGGATTTCACCTTTACCGTCGGGACCGGACACAACCGCTACCATATAGATGAGGAAATCATCGGTTTGAACGAGGGTGATGAGAAAGTCATCGAAAAGGAGTATCCCGAGGATTTCGAGGATTCCGATCTCGCCGGTACCTCGGTTAAGCTCTCGGTGACGGTCAAGCAGGTCAAACGGAAGGAGCTTCCGGAGCTCGATGACGAGCTCGCGCAGGATGTCAGCGAAGAGTATGAAACGCTCGATGATCTGAAAAAAGACATCAACAAACGGCTGAAGGAATACGCGGATCAACAGGTTCGACGACGGATGGTCGATGAAATCCTCTCCAAAATCGTCGAGTCGAGCACCATCGAGTTACCGGAATCGATGGTAAACGCAGAGCTCGCCGCGTCGTGGCGCAATTTCCTCAATCGTTCCGGGATGAAGGAAGAACAGCTGCTTCAGTTTCTCCAGGGACAGGGACGCTCGAGAGAGGATCTGCATGAGGAATGGAAACCTTCGGTCGTGGAATCGGTAAAGACGCGACTCGTGATGAACGAGATACGCGAAAAGGAAAACATCGAAACTACCGACGAAGAAGTAGACGAGGAAATCAAGCGACAGGCGGAAAACAGTAACATAGATTACGAGCAGGCGCGGCAGAACTTCGAGCAGGCGGGTATGATCGACTATATTCGAAATCAGATTGCCGATCGAAAGCTCCAGGATTACCTTCTCGATAAGGTTGAAACAAAGAAGGGGAAGAAAATCAAGTACCTGGACTTGCTTCAGGATAATCAGTAATTTTGCGATACTAATAACAGGGACATTACATGAACGAACAAAGTAACACACTCGTACCGATCGTGATCGAACAGACCGGCGTCGGCGAGCGGTCGTACGATATATATTCGAGGCTGCTCAAAGACAGAATCGTCTTTATAGACGGGGAGATTGTGGACGTAACGGCCGATCTGGTCGTGGCGCAGCTTCTTTTCCTCGAATCGCAGGATCCCGAGCGTGATATCAGCATATATGTCAACTCTCCCGGCGGTACGGTAACCGGGGGACTGGCTATATACGACACAATTCAGTACATAAAACCCGACATACAAACGATTTGTATGGGACAAGCCGCGAGCATGGGGGCACTCCTGTTGACCTGCGGTACACCCGGTAAGCGATTTGCGCTTCCATCTTCGCGGATCCTCATTCATCAACCGTGGGGAGGCGTCCAGGGTCAGGCCAGAGATATCGGTATTCAGGCCAGAGAGATCGTCCGATTGAAGAAGATGGTTATTCAGTACTTCGCCGAGCATACCGGAAAATCCGAAGAGGTAATCTCGGAGGATACGGAACGCGACTTCTATATGTCGGCGGAGGAGGCGGTCGAATACGGCGTTGTCGATAATGTACTTGCGAGAGGTGAGAATGAGCAAGACAAGAAATGAAGGACCTAAAATTTGCTCTTTTTGTGGAAAAAGCGCGGATACCGCACGTCGATTGATTGCGGGACCGGGCGTCTATATCTGTGATGAGTGCGTCAATGTCTGTAAGAAAATACTCGATGAGGAGGACGAGGTTATAACCTCGGAGTTTCTCGACGACGTACCGACACCGAAGGAAATCAACGAGTATCTCGATCAGTACGTAGTGGGTCAGACGCAGGCAAAAAAGGTATTGTCGGTCGCCGTCTACAACCACTACAAGAGAATCGCCCAGAAAGGTCATATCGAGGAGGATGTGGAAATGGAAAAATCCAACGTCCTCATGCTCGGTCCCACCGGTACCGGGAAGACGCTTCTGGCAAAAACGCTCGCCCGCAAGCTCAAAGTGCCGTTTGCAATTGCCGATGCCACGACGCTGACCGAAGCCGGATATGTCGGTGAGGATGTCGAGAATATCCTGCTCAAGCTCATCCAGAATGCCGGAAACAACATAGCATCGGCCGAGCGCGGCATTATCTATATAGATGAAATCGACAAAATCTCGCGAAAGAGCGAGAACGTATCGATCACACGGGATGTCTCGGGAGAAGGCGTTCAGCAGGCGCTTCTGAAGATTATCGAAGGGACGGTCGCCTCGGTTCCTCCACAGGGAGGACGAAAGCACCCGAATCAGGAGATGCTCAAGATCGATACGAGCAATATACTCATCATCTGCGGCGGCGCGTTCGTCGGACTCGACCGGATAATTGAGTCGAGAGTTGCGCAACATCCGATGGGTTTCGGCGCGGATGTGAAATCGGCACGTGAAAAGAATCTCCCCCAGATCTATTCGCATCTTCATCCGGACGATTTGATGAAGTTCGGTCTTATTCCCGAGCTTATCGGACGTCTTCCGATTCAGGTGGCATTGGGTGAGCTTTCTCAGGACGATATGGAGCGGATTATCGTGGAGCCCAGGAATTCGATCGTCCGTCAGTATCAGACATCGCTTAAGGTGGACAGCGTGGAGCTCGTGTTCGAAAACGATGCTGTCAGCGCGATAGCGCAAAAAGCGATCGAACGAAAAACGGGTGCACGAGGTCTTCGATCGATCGTAGAAAACATCATGATGGAAATCATGTACGATATTCCGTCGCTCAAAGGGGCGAAAAAGGTTATTGTAACCAAAGACGTGGTCGAAAAATCGGTCAAACCTGAAATCGTATTCCTGAAAAAGAGTGCATGAAACTAAAAGGGCTTACGCGTAAGGCGGATCGGATCGATCTTCCTCTCGTCCCGCTTCGTGAGCTCGTCGTTTTCCCTCGCATGACCGTTCCTTTTTTCGTCGGAAGAAAGGGATCGATACAAGCGGTCGAGCAGGCGATGGCGGGCGGCAGATCGGTCTTTCTCGCCTGTCAGAAAAACAGCGAAGAAATCCCCACCGAAAACGACATACACCCGGCGGGTACGGTCTGCAAAATCACACAGATGCTCAAGCTCCCGGACGGAACGATACGTGTTCTCGCGGAGGGACAGGAACGGGGGACGATAAAAAAGTTTTCGAAATCCAAGGAATCGTACACCGTCTCGGTTACCCGCATCAGGGAGAAACGTGAAGTCGACAGCTCGAGCTCGGTGTTGATGGATGCAATTCGATCGACATTCGAAAAACTCAAGAAATACCACAAAAAGATACCGAACGAGGGAATTTCGGCTATCGAAATGGCGGAATTCCCGGACAAGCTCATCGATCTCGTATGTGCACATATCCCGTTCAAGCTCGAGAAAAAGGTCGAGCTCCTCGGCATTAACGAGACCGAAAAGCGTCTCGAATCCCTCGCACTTATTCTCGAACAGGAGCTCGAAATCCTGTCGCTCCAGAACAAAATCCAGGCCAAGGTACGAAAGAGAATCGAGAAGAGCCAGAAAGAGTACTATCTCAACGAGCAGCTCAAGGAAATCCAGAAAGAGCTCGGAAAAGACGACGAGGAAAACGACGAGCTTGCAGGGCTGGAAAAACGGATTATCGCGCGCAAACCACCTGAAGAAGTAGAAACGAAGGCGAAACGCGAGATCAATCGGCTCTCCAAATTACAGCCGATGTCACCCGAATCGGGCGTCATACGGACATACCTCGAATGGATAGCCGATCTTCCCTGGTCCGAGCGAAGCGAGGACAGTTACGACATCGACGGTGCGGCACGAATCCTCGATGAAGACCACTACAACATGAAGAAGCCGAAGGAGCGCATCCTCGATTTCATCGCAGTCCATCAGCTCAAAAAATCGGTCAAAGGCCCGATCCTCTGTCTGGTCGGTCCTCCGGGCACCGGAAAAACCTCACTCGGCCGTTCGGTGGCCCGTGCGCTCGGACGCGAGTTCGTACGTGTTTCGCTCGGTGGAATTCGAGATGAGGCGGAGATTCGCGGTCACCGTAAAACCTACGTCGGTGCGCTTCCGGGGAAGATCATCCAGTCGATGCGAAAGGTCGGGACGATAAACCCGGTGTTTCTCCTCGACGAGGTGGACAAACTGAGCTCCGATTTCAGGGGCGATCCGGCATCGGCGCTCCTGGAGGTGCTCGATCCGGAGCAAAACAACACCTTCATGGATCACTATCTCGAGCTCCCCTATGATCTTTCTTCGGTCATGTTTATAA
The DNA here is from genome assembly GCA_964387575.1 of uncultured Spirochaetales bacterium. GTDB lineage: Bacteria > Spirochaetota > Spirochaetia > ARS1246 > ARS1246 > CAYLZA01. The sequence goes on from CAYLZA010000132.1 coordinate 5,696, forward strand.
CCACCGCAAACTCGGTCTACACGATCCCCTATGCGCTTCGTGACAGGATGGAGATCATAGAGATTCCCGGGTACACCGATTACGAGAAAATCCGAATCGCAACCGATTTTATCATCCCGAAACAGACCGCCGAAAACGGGCTCGAACGAGCCAGAATCACCTTTCGTGAGAACGCACTTCGGACGATTATCCAGAGCTACACGATGGAATCGGGAGTGCGGAATCTCGAGCGAGAGATTGCCGCGGTTATCCGCAAAACCGCTCGTGAAGCGCTCAAAGCGGGATATCGCCCCGTGGAGAAGGCGAGTTCGGAATCCGACGCCGCCTCCGAGGAGAAGGGAGAACCGGCTACGACTGAGGGCACCGAAAGCGAATCGAAGCCGTTTACCTCGGTAATCACCATAAAAAAAGTGGAGCGGTATCTGGGAAAACGTCGTTTTCACGACGATCTCGTCTATCGCGATGTCAGACCGGGGCTGGCGCACGGGCTTGCCTGGACCGAAACGGGCGGAACGCTTCTGCCGGTCGAGGTAGCCGTAATCGACGGCGGAGGCGATCTGATTCTCACGGGAAGCCTCGGCGACGTTATGAAGGAAAGCGCTCGAACGGGGCTTTCGTTTATACGTACGTGTAATAAGCGTTTTAACCTCCAGAGCGATTTTCAGAGGGAAAGGGATATCCATATCCATGTACCCGAAGGTGCCATACCGAAAGACGGGCCGTCTGCGGGGATAACGATTACCGCGGCGATTATCTCGGCTTTTACCGGAATACCGATTCGCGCAGGATACGCAATGACCGGTGAGATCACCCTCACCGGGAGAATACTCGCAATCGGCGGAGTCAAGGAAAAAGTCCTTGCCGCACATCGAAACAAAATGAAATATGTACTTCTTCCTGAGCGAAACCGGAAAGATGTGGAAGAGCTCCCGAAGGAAATACGAAATCAACTCGAGTTTACATTCGCGGAGTCGGCACTCGACGCACTGCTCGCACTTTTTCCCGACTCCTTCGAACGTCGCTGAACCAAAACGTAAGGAACGACTCGTGAGCACAGACACATTGAAAAACCGATCGCTACTGACGCTTCTCGATTTCAGCCCTGCGGAGATCGGGACGCTTCTCGATCTCGCAACCGGGGTCAAAGCACAATCGCACCGCGGAGAGGTACATCAACGATTTCTCGGAAAAACGATCGCCCTGGTGTTCGAGAAACGTTCTACCCGGACCCGGTGCTCCTTCGAAACCGCGTTCGGCGAAGAAGGAGGCTATCCGGTATTTCTCTCG
>CAYLZA010000133.1:0-6971 GCA_964387575.1 uncultured Spirochaetales bacterium
CAGCCCGATCCAGGGATTCCCGGTATAATGCGCCCCAAGAACTGCAAAGAAGGCGCCGATGATCATCAGCCCCTCCATCGCAATATTGGTTATTCCCGATCGTTCGCAGATCGTAGCGCCTACCGCAGCGAGTGTTATCGGTGTGGAAAGCCGTATCGTGGCGACGAGGAGGTGCTCGCTGAAAATCGAAAGTAGTCCGTCCATCCGCTACCCTTCCGTTCCCGCTTTCTCGAGCTTGGTCTTATTCGCAGCCCGGTTTCGTATATATGTGTATATGTATTTCGCAACAATAAGAAAGAGGATTATTCCCTTTATTATCTCTACTATCGAGTTCGGCGTTTGAACGGTTCGAGCCATATACTGCCCGCCGGAATCGAGAGCACCCCATAATAATGATGTGAAAATAACCCCAATCGGACTCCCGCCTGCGAGAAGTGCAACGGAGATTCCGTTCCACCCGTACCCGGCCTGGAGATTCTCGAACAGCTTATGATCGAGACCGATCACCTGGTTGGCACCGGCGAGCCCCGCGAGAAATCCCGCAAAAAGAAGCGCCCGGAAAAGATTCTTTCCCACCGATATTCCCTGCGCGCGCGCAGCCTCCTTATTGTGTCCCACGGCCCGGATCTCGAATCCGTACTTCGTGTAATAGAGCAGATAGTGCACGAAGATGGCGACGCCGATACCTATCAGTATTCCTATATGAACACGATAGTTGGCTTCCGGTAGAAAGCTCTGAAAACGGGGAAGCCAGTTTGCTTCGGGAATCGGATCGGTGACGTACGGGTGAGCCGAGGAGCTGTCGCCTCCCATCTGTCTGATGAATACCGAGGACATATAACGGGCAATATGCGCAAACATCATCGTCGTTATAACTTCGTGAGCACCGGTTTTTACCTTGAGCAGCGCCGGAATGTAGTTATACGCTGCCCCGAAAAGACCGGCGAGCAAAAAAGTCAACGTGATCGAAATAAACGGTGGAAGTCCCAGATAAATCCCGAAAAACGTGGCCGCCATCGCGCCGACGTAATACTGTCCTTCTGCGCCGATATTGAACAATCCGGCCCTGAAGGCAAACGCCACCGAAAGACCGGTGAACAACAACGGCGCAGCATTGAGGACCGAAACGTGCCAATTGCGTACGAAACCACCGTAGAAAAGCGCCCGGTATGCAGAAATCGGATCATATCCGGTCGTCACCATGATGATAGCACCGAGTATTACTGCAATGCCGATGCCGGCTGCCGGGATTCCGAGTCGGCGCAAGGCAGCTCGAACCTCGCGCATTACTGCGTTGGTTCCAACAATCGTTTGTCTATACAGAAAAAATAGTGATAGAGACGCTACCAGCAGGAGTAAACCCCAGAAATACGATGCAAGATAGAGTGCGGTTCCCGAAACGCCGGTGACCATGATAAGTGAAAAAAACAGCCACTTCACAAATCTCTTCGACATACAGTTACGCCTCTCTCCCGCCGGTCATATAGAAGCCGACTTCCCGTTCATCTGTCTTTGCCGCATCAAACTCCTTCACGATTCGCCCCTCGTAAATAACGAGAATTCGATCGGAAAGCGAAAAAATCTCCTCGAGCTCGAGAGATATGAGCAAGACCGCCACATTGCGTGCCTGCATCTCGAGAATCTGCGAATGAATGTATTCTATCGCACCTACATCCAGTCCCCTCGTCGGCTGAGACACGAGGAGAAATAAGGGATCTCTCGAGAACTCGCGAGCAAGGATTACTTTCTGCTGATTACCGCCCGAAAGATTCCCCGTCGGGATATCAACTCCCGGCGTACGTATATCGTAGTCGGAAACCAGCTTTTCGGCGTTTGTTTGAATTGCCTTGAGATTGAGATTGATTCCTCGGGAGAACGGCTTACGGTCATGAAATCCGATGACGATATTTTCGGCCACCGACATCGGAAGTACGACGCCGTGACGATGACGATCGGCGGGAACGTGCGATATCCGTCTCAGTGTTCGCTGCTTCGTCGTCAAGTGAGAAATTTCCTTTCCTTCGAAGCGAATCGATCCGGAATCGATCGATCGTAATCCGACGATGCTTTCAGCGAGCTCCGATTGCCCGTTCCCGTCCACACCTGCTACTCCGACAATCTCTCCCGGGCGGACCGACAGCGATACATCGGACAGCGCAATAAGTCCCTTATCATTTCGTACAACAACCGTATCGACTTCGAATACCGGTGGTTTCTCGACGGTGTTCGGCTCTTTCCGTACCGTAAGAACGACTTCGCGCCCGACCATGAGATTCGCGAGCTCCTGCTTATTAACTTGAGAAGTAACACGCTCTCCGGTGAGCTCACCGCGTCTCAGGATGTACACCCGATCGGAAATCTCCATGATCTCCTCGAGCTTGTGCGTAATGATGATGATTGACACACCTTTGTTTCTGAGATCCCGGACAACCTCGAATAACTGCTCCACCTCCTGGGGGGTCAATACTGCAGTCGGTTCGTCGAGTATAAGAATTCGAGCCCGTCTATAGAGCGCTTTGAGAATTTCTACACGTTGCTGGAGTCCGACGGATAGAGACTCGATACGAGCATCCGGATCGATGCGCAATCCATGGTGCTCGGATAATCGCGCAACCTCCCGTCGAGCGGCTGCGTAATCGACAAAACCGCCTTTCCCGGGCTCCATCCCGAGGATGATATTTTCCGTCACGGTTAACGTTTCTACGAGCATGAAATGCTGATGAACCATACCGAGTCCGCGCTCTATAGCGTCCTTCGGTGATGGGAACAGCACTTCTTCGCCGTCGAGCAGAATCTCGCCCGACGTCGGCTGATAGAGTCCATAGAGGATATTCATGAGGGTGGATTTGCCGGCACCGTTTTCGCCCAACAGACCGAGGATCTCACCTTCAATCAACTTTATGCTGAGGTCCTTGTTGGCCAACACTTTCGGGAACTGCTTCGTGATGTGTCGTGTTTCCAACAAGAGGCGCCCGTTTAGTTCAGCGCTCATGCTGCATCACGATACTGTCCCGTACCGGGGTTGTCAAGAAAATATCAGCCTGCAAGATTGCGCTGTAATCAGTGCTTTTTCAGCCGTACACAACCGGATCGAGTGTTTTTACCTGGCTGGTCTCGATTCGATTTCGGAGCTCCTCGACTACGGTTTCGATACCGTTTCCGCGCACCATGCCTCCTTTCGTGACGAGATTAACCAACTCGTGAGGATCGTTCTCCAGGTCAAAGAGTGTGTCCTCTCTTCGATGAGACCAGCTGTACTTGAGTTTATCCGGTGTTACGATCGTTCGCACCGGATCATCGAGTGCAACTTTGATCGTCAAATCGTCGGCATACTCTCTCCATTCCGGCATTATCTCGGTATCACCGACGACATCTCCGAAGCCGCTGTTCATACCGTTCCACTCGATCATCACATCACGCTCTTGATTGCCGTAAAACAGCGATGATCCATCGAGAGATTCCGGCACATCACCGCCGAGTAATTCGAGAAGAGTCGGTATCAGGTCGACCTGGCTTATCGGTCTCGATTCCACGTTCGGGATATTCGAGTATTTCTCCCGAAGACCCTGCGGCATCTCGATGAGCAGCGGTACCCGGATTGCTTCCTCGAACATCACGCATTTTCCGAGTAGTCCGTGAGCACCCATCATGTCGCCGTGGTCGCTGGTAAAGACGACAATCGTGTTGTCTGCGGCGTTACTTGCACGAAGCGCATCGAGTATTCGACCGACCTGCGTATCGACCATACTCACCAATCCCCAATAACGACTTATAATCTCCCGCCAGCCCTTCGGTTCTTTCAGCTCCAATCCGCTGTGACCACGCTCCCGATAGCTTCTGTGAAAAAGACGGATTTTGAGCGGCAGATCTTCGAGATCATCATCAAAGCTCTCGGGAAGAGGTACTGCATCCGCATTGTACTGATCGTCTCGAGGTCCGAAGAACGGCATATGCGGCTCGAGAAACTGAGAAAACAATACAAACGATGAATCCTGGTAGCGTCGAATGAAATCGATACTTCTGTCGGCAACAAAATGCGCTTTGGTAAGCTCTTCCGGAAGACGAGCGGCAAACGGTCTCGAAAAGACTCCTATGCCGTCATCTGATTTTACGTCGGGGGTATAACCATTTTCCAAAAGAAAATGGAAGTAGTCCGAGCGGGTTCTTCCATCACGTTCAGGGCTATAGTATTTCCGATAACCGTCTTCGATACTCACCCATTCTTCGAATCCATGCCGGCGAAACACTTCATCTCCGAGATGCCATTTCCCTATGGAGCCGAATACGTGCCCCGAATCCTTTCCGAGTAGTTCTGGAAAACAGGCTTCGTCGGGGTCGAGCGCAATATTATTTTCGGTGCACCCGGTCGAGTGAGGATATCGCCCCGTCATCAGGGTCGAGCGTGATGCGGTGCAGACCGGTTGAGTCACGTAGGTATTCTCGAAACGTACGGACCTCTCGGCAAGAGCATCGAGATGGGGAGTGTCAATGATCATATTCCCATATGATCCGAGTGTGTTAAACGATTGCTCATCGGTGCAGATAAAAAGCAGGTTAGGATTCATGCGACCAACATACACGGACAGTTGATTTTTTTCTATCATTTTCGCCTGATATGCTCTATAATCATCACTACCTTTAATATCCCCGGGTTCGCCCATGCACGAGTCAGCAACGCCGGATCAACCGGGCCGGCATATAGATATGTGTGCCGAATGCGCACGAAAATACACCGGTGATGCAAGGGGAACGCAGCCCCAGTGAAACACGGAACACGAATTGTATATCTTCTCCTCTTTTTGAGCCTGATACACTTATTCGGGTGTGAGAACAAAGTGGAGCTCAAAGTGGGCGTACTCGCCCCGCAGACAGGACCGCTCGAGGAGCTCGGGCTCTCTTGTCTGGAGGGAGTGAATCTTGCAATTCGCGAGATAAACGATCGCGGAGGGATTAAAGACGGGAACATCACCTATCTGCCGAGATCGGTTGTACGGGATACCAGAAACAGTCCGGAGCTTGCGGTTGAAGCGGCGCGTGAGCTCATCACTATTGAAAAAGTCGATGTTCTCATCGGCCCGCCCATGAGCGCCCTTGCATCACCAGTGGCAAAACTTTCCGGTGTCCGGATCGTCCCGATGATAACGCAAATAGCCACCCACCCGGATGTAACAAGGGACGCCGAATGTACGTTTCGTGTCTGTTTTACCGATACTTTTCAGGGCAAAGTTATGGCGCGTTTTGCGATCGAGTCGTTGAAAGCCGAAACCGCAGCGATACTCTACGATACCGCGGAACAATATAGCAGAGGTATCGCCGATATCTTCCGAAAGGAGTTTTCCTTACGAGGCGGCGCAATCGTACGCGAAGAAAAATACATCACCGGAACGGTGAGCTTCGTCAATCATCTTCGCAGAATCGACGCCGCCAATCCGGATGTTCTTTTTCTTCCAAACTACGTTGAAGATCTGTTGCTTCAGATGAACCAGATACGAAAAACAGCGATCACGACGCAGGTGATCGGCAGCGATACGATGAGTTTCCGCGACCCCGAAGATGTCGCGGTTATAGAGGGCGCGTATTTCAGCACTCACTACACCAACGACGATCCTGATCCGAAGGTGAAAAGTTTTATAGATCTTTATAGAAATGAATATCAGCGGACACCGACCGTTGCAGGCGCGCTGACCTACGATGCAACCAGGTTGTTTTTCGATATCGTGGGAAAGGTAGGTACGGCGGACTCTGCGGCAGTATGTAATGCACTGCGCAATTTAGAGACGTACACCGGCGTTACCGGAAAGATGGTGTTCAACGGTTCGCCGGATCCACGCAAGAGTGCAGTCATACTTCATGTGGAGGACGGAGTAACAAGATATTTTGCTCGCGTAAACCCCACGGACTGAAAAATGAAAGGGCTACGTCGTCACAGTATCCTGAACCGTCTCACACTCTCCTTCTTCGGGCTATCGGCGATTGTCGTGCTCATAATGGGGCTTACCGGGCTCGGGTTACTCATCGTAGACAAACGTCGCAGCGTTTTCGATACGCTCGATCATGCGTCCGCAACAAAAGAGTCGACGATCGTTCGTTGGATAGATACACAGAAGCGCATCGTAGAGTTTTTGTCCCAGTGTCCCTATCTAACCGAGTATATCGGGCGAACCTTCAACGACCATGCACGCGATGCACAATACCGGGCTCTAATAAATGAAATTCGAACGTATTTGGACGAAACGCTCCACTTTGCTCCGGGAATAAAAAATCTATCGTTGCTGGACACCGCCGGTGGGCTGGTACGCGTATCGACCGATGCGTATCACGAAGGCGAATATCGATTACACGACAGTTATTTCACCGAAGGAACATCGCGAACGATTGTACGAAGCGTACAGGCTTCGCCGGTCGACCTGAAACCGACATTGACGATAGCCACACCCGTCAACGGCGGTACGACCGCGACCAAGGCGGTGCTCGTTGCTCATCTCGATCTCAAATTGATAGACACAATCGTCAACTCCGGTTTCTCCCGAATCCCGGAGAGCACGGCCTACATGATCGACCGTTTCTACACCCTCGTCTCGAGCGACCGATTCGGCACCGGCAGGTTTCCGCAGGGAATACACTCGACCGGTATAGATCGCGCGATCGCGGGAAAAACCGGGCATGCTTCGTACAACGATTACGCCGGAAGAAAGGTGCTTGGGGCGTACCGATGGAATGATCTGTACGAGTTTGCGCTGATCGTGGAAATCCCGCGTTTCTCGGCACTCGCTACCGCGATCAGCAGAGCGACCGAAATCGCTATTGTCGGTTTGATGGCGGTACTGCTCAGTGCGGGAGCCGTGTATTTTCTGTCAAAACGATTTGCTAAGCCGATCCAATTGGTTCAGGCCGCTGCGGGCAAAATCGCCGCCGGCGACCTGTCGGCACGTGCCCCCGTTCATTCGTTCGATGAAATAGGCTCGATGGCG
>CAYLZA010000134.1:0-6967 GCA_964387575.1 uncultured Spirochaetales bacterium
CAAACTCGGAAAACGATCAGATATGGGTCGGACCACCCAAGAACGGCTCCCGAAAACGGGAGCCGTTTCTCAATCAAAAACCCGTGCTTAATTGGGGATGCGAGAATGCTTAAATCAGCCGCGCTTCTCCAACGGTACGAACTCGAGATCCTCATCTCCTACGTACTGAGCCCGTGGCCGATAGATACGGTTATCCTCACGCTGTTCGAGGATGTGTCCGAGCCATCCCGCGGCACGGGAAGTCGCAAAAACCGGAGTAAATAGATACTTAGGAACTCCGAGGAACTTGTAGACCGCCCCTGAGAAGAAGTCGACATTCGGATAGATCGGTTTTCCCGATTTTTCCATCCTCTCCCGGAATACCCGTTCTACTTCCTTGAGTATATCGTAATACTGAAAGTCGTCGTGCTTTTCCGAAAGCTCTTTGAGATAATCTTCCATTATGATCGCACGGGGGTCTTTTGCGCGATATACGCGGTGCCCCATACCCATGATCTTTTCTTTGTTATCGAGTTTCTTATTTACATAGGCTTCTACTTTGGATTTATCTCCGATTTCTTCCACCATTTGCATTACTTTTTCGTTTGCTCCACCGTGAAGGGCACCATATAGCGAACCGATCGCAGCGGAAATACTGCTGTAGCAGGTAGAAATCGTTGAGGCGACGACGCGTGCGGTAAATGTCGATGCGTTGAACCCGTGTTCCGCATGTAAAATCATTCCGTCGTCCATGATTTTTCCTTCGAGCTCACCCGGAGCTTCACCGGTGAGCATATAGAGAAAATTGGCACCGTGAGATAGATCATCCCGGGGTTCCACATAATCTCTTCCTTTTCTGATTCTGCCGAGCGTCGCGACGATACTCGCGAGCTGCACGATCTGATACATCGTTGTTCGGCAATTACATGTTGCCGAGTGATGAATGACATGATCGACGTAACCGCTCAAATACGCTACCGAAGATTGCAGAATCTCCATCGGTTTCGCGTCCTTCGGGGCGTTTCGTATCATATCCACGATAGGCCCTTTGAGCGCACGGGCGGCACGCATCTTTCTGCGAAAACTTTCGAGCTCCTCCTTCTTCGGAAGCTTCCAATACAGCAGAAGATACACAACTTCCTCGAAGTCGCAATTCTCTACCAGATCATTGATCGAATACCCGAGATAGTAAAGTTTACCATTCTCTCCGTCGATCTTGCTAATTTTACTCTCTGCTGCAATAACTCCTTCCAATCCTTTGGAATAGGTTGCGTCAGCCATTAATGTCCTCCTACCCGACGTTTATTACCGCTAAAATACTAAAATTATTCGTGGTCAGCAATTCATAGAAAAATAAAACATTATGCATACGCTAAGCGCTGTGAATTGATGCTCCATACGAAGCCAGAGCCGCCTCTTTTACCGCTTCGGTCAGCGTCGGATGGGCATGGATGATTCTGCCGATATCTTCAGCGCTGCCGCCGAATTCCATCGTCGTTACGATTTCCGAAATCAGTGTCGATGCCCACGGTCCGAGAATATGGGCACCGAGTATCTTCTGATTATCGGGATCACTCAATATTTTGACGAAACCTGCGGAGTCTTCGGCTGCGAGAGCCCTTCCGTTTGCGCGGAACTGAAAAACTCCTTTCTCGTATTCCGTTCCATTTTCCTTCAATTCTTCCTCGGTACTTCCGACGGAGGCGACTTCAGGCCAGGTATATACGATATTCGGTATTGTATCGTACCTCATATGTCCTGATTTACCCGCGATGTTCTCAACACACGCTACGGCCTCTTCCTCCGCCTTATGTGCGAGCATCGGACCGTGGATGAGATCGCCGATCGCGTATATTCCTGGCAGAGTCGTTTCAAATCTTTCGTTTACTTTTACACGTTCACCGTCCAGCTCGACACCGAGCTCGGAAACATCCTGTGCCAGATACGGTTTTCGTCCGACTGCTATCAGCACTACGTTACCTTCGAACTTCTCTTCCTCACCTTTCTTATTTTCCGCCGCAAGCTCCAGGCCCTTCTTTTTCGATGTGTACCCGGTCACCTTTGTAGACAACCTGAGATCAATACCGATTTCCTTGAGATATCGTTTGAGGGTTCGTGAGAGTTGCAGATCCCAACCAGGTGGAGCGGAATCCATAATCTCTATGATAGTTACCTTCGATCCGAGTCGCGCCCAGATACTCCCCATTTCCAAACCGATAGCTCCGGCACCGACAACGAGCATCTGTTCGGGTACCTCGTTAAACGACAAGGCTTCTTCGGAGCTCACGATTGTTTTTGCGTCGAACGGGAGAAACGGCAATTCCCGTGGGACACTTCCACTTGCGAGTAGTATCGATTCTGCTTCGATCGTACTGGTTTTAGAGTCTTCGTTTCCCTGGTTTCGAATCTCGACGACTCCCGGCTTGGACACGATTCCGGCTCCTCGGACAACATCGACCTTATTCTTCTTCATGAGAGTCGCCACACCCGAGGTCAGTTGCTCAACGACTTTCTCTTTTCGTTTCATCATCGCATCGAGATCGAGCTCGACGCCTGAAACGTTAACACCATGCACGGATAGATCGTTCTGCGCCTTGAAATAGTGCTCACTCGAATCGAGAAGCGCCTTCGACGGAATACAACCGATGTTAAGACACGTCCCGCCAAGCGTTTCTTTTTTTTCAACGAGCGCCGTCCGAAGACCGAGCTGCGCCGCTCGTATCGCCGCAACGTAGCCTCCCGGACCCGATCCTATTACTACGAGTTGATACTTTTCAGACACCCTGTACTCCTTTTATCGTGATCCGCCGATCGATGAAATCGCCTGCTATAACCCGAGCAGCATTTGATGCGGATCTTCTATCAACTGTTTGAGCCTGACGAGAAAGCTGACCGCGTCTCTTCCATCCATTATTCGATGATCATAACTGAGTGCGACATACATCATCGGATGTATGCCTACCTCGTCTCCCACGGCGACCGGTCGTTTTTGAATCGTGTGCATCCCGAGAATCGCCGATTGGCCGGGTGTGGGGATCGGCGTAGAGAGAAGCGAACCGAACACTCCGCCGTTCGTAATGGTAAATGTCCCGCCGGTAAGCTCGTCGACGGTGATCTTTTTTTCCTTAGCCCTCGTAGCAAAGGAAATAATCTCCTGTTCGATTTCCGCGAAGCTCTTGTGCTCGGCATTCTTTATGACCGGAACGACGAGCCCCCGTTCGGTCGATACGGCAACGCCGATATTGCAGTAATTATTGTAGACAATCTCATCTCCATCGATCGCACCGTTGGCCTCGGGAAACTCGAAAAGTGCCGAGCAACAGGCCTTTACAAAAAACGACATAAAACCGAGTCGTACATCGTATTTCTTCTCGAACTCATCCCGGTAGGCTTTGCGAATAGAGACGACCTCAGACATATCGATCTCGTTGAAGGTGGTAAGCAATGCGCTTGTCTGTTGCGATTGCACCAGGTTTTCCGCTATCCGCTTCCTGAGTGAAGACATCGGTTTTCGTGTCTGCCGCTCTTCAAACGCCGGGGGTCGCGTCACACTGCGGCCCGACTGAGCCGCTGAACCACGCGCCGCGTCCGTTCCGTCCGCTCCTGCACCCGTTTTGTCTGCGGATTTCCGTGCCGCTTCTACTCCGTGCGAAGCTTTCGCCGCCGCCTCTATCTTTTTCTCGAGCGCCGACAACGCATCTTCCTTGGTAATACGTCCTCCACGGCCGGTGCCGGCAACGCCGGTCAGATCCAGATCATGTTCCTCGGCGATTCGCCGAACCGCGGGCGATACATCCACCCCTTCGGGGATTACGCTTCCTTTTGCCCCCGGCCCGCCGGCGGTTCCTTTCTCCTCACCCGCCTCGTCGCCGCCCTCGGCCTTACTCCCGGTTTCGGATGTCGCCTCAGCTTCGCCGCCGGTCTTTGGTGCCGTCGCGCCGGCCTCCGGCGCCGCCGCGTCGGTGTCCGCGGCCGCTTCGGTGTCAACGGTGGCGACCACCTGACCGACCTCTACTTCGTCCCCTTCTTCGGCCTTGCGTGAGACAACACCGGACGCAGTAGACGGGACCGAAAGCGTTGCCTTATCGGTTTCGAGCTCGAAAAGCTCGTCACCTTCAGAGACGGCAGCGCCGTCTTCGACGAGCCATGCGGCGATGATACCGCTCGAAACTGATTCTCCCATCTTTGGAACTTCAATATTTTCCGCCATCTATATTCCTCAAAAAACTGTTTTCATTATTGCTTCGAGCTCGAGTGTATGTTCTTTGTATGAGCCGGTCGCGGGGCTCGCACTTTCCGGTCTTCCGGCGTACTTCAGCCGACCACCAACCTCTCCGGTAAACAGATCGGAATGCTGCGAGACAAAAAACCAGCCCCCCCGATTTCGTGACTCCTCCTGAGCCCACACATACGTCTCGGCCTTTTTATATCGTCCGAGCACATCCGCAAGCTGCTGTTTAGGAAACGGATACAACTGTTCCATCCGGATTATCGCGATGTCGTCCCGATCTTCATCGTCTCGTCGCGATCTCAAATCGTAATATATTTTTCCGGAGCAATAGACAATCGTCCTGGCATTCGTGCGCGGTTCATCTTCATCGAGCACTTCGAGAAAATGTCCCTCTGTCATGTCTTTCAAGGTCGAGACCGCCTCTTTGTGTCTGAGAAGACTTTTCGGTGTCATGATGATAAGCGGTTTGCGAAACGTTCGCTTCAGCTGACGTCTGAGCAGATGGAAATACTGCGCCGGCGTGGTGGCATTGCATACCTGGATGTTGTCGTCGGCGCATAGCTGCAGAAAACGTTCGAGATGCGCACTCGAGTGCTCGGGTCCCTGCCCTTCATAACCGTGGGGAAGCAGCATCACCAGCCCGTTTCCGCGATCCCACTTCGACTCTCCTGCAACGATAAATTGATCGATAATCACCTGCCCGCCGTTACAGAAATCGCCGAATTGCGCCTCCCACAGGGTGAGCATATCGGGTTGCGCCATCGCGTTTCCGTATTCGAAACCGAGCACCGAGAACTCCGACAGGGGGCTGTCGTATGCACGAAATCTCGGCTGATCCTCGGAGAGATGACTCAGCGGCGTATACGGGTGGGGATGTTCCGATTCGATATTCCACCACACGGCGTGACGCTGAGAAAACGTGCCGCGTCCGGAATCCTCACCGCTGAGCCGCACCGGATATCCGTCGAGTAACAGCGAACCAAAGCTCAACGCCTCGGCGGTAGCCCAGTCGATCCCGGTTCCGCTTTCGAGAGCTTTCCGTTTTGCATCCAGAATCCGTTTGAGCTTTCGATGAATGCCGAATCCTTCCGGAACGGTTACGAGCGTTTCTCCGATCCGACGCAACGTCTTTTCATCGACGCCGGTTTCTATCGAGGTATGATCGTACTTCTTGGTAAATCGTGCCCAATCTCCATGTTTGAATCCGTCGACGATATATTCGACCGGCTCGTCCTTGGATTTTTCCAACGTCTCTTTCAAATGATTTCGGTACTCGGTCCTGAATCGGCTTTGCTCATCCTCTCCATAGACGCCTTCGTCAGCAAGCTCCCGGGCGTAGAGCGTTGCCACGCCCTCGGCTTTTTCAATGAGGCTATACATCTTCGGATGCGTAAACGAAGGATCGTCGGCTTCATTGTGTCCGTACTTTCGATAACATATTATGTCTACAACCACGTCGTACCCGAACTTCTGCCTGAATTTTATCGCAAGCTCGATCGCACGTACAACGTACTCGGGGCGATCGCCGTTTACGTGAAATATCGGAACGGGCATCGATTTTGCGACGTCGGTGCAAAAAAACGTCGAGCGCGCATCGCGCGACGCGGTGGTAAAACCTATCTGGTTATTAACGATTATGTGAACGGTCCCGCCGGTCCGGTAACCACGCAGCTGGGAGAGGTTGAATGTTTCGGAAACAACCCCTTGCCCGGTAAACGCCGCGTCTCCGTGGATGAGCACGGGAATCACCTTTTTCCGATGCACGTCCTTGCGCCGACGCTGCACGCCCCGCGCTTTACCCTCCACTACCGGATCAACCGATTCGAGATGGCTCGGATTCGGGACGAGCGTAATATGTACGGTGCTTCCGTCGGGATTGGTGTGATCCGTGCTGAATCCGAGATGGTATTTGACGTCACCGCTTCCGCCGACCTCATGGGGAAGCGCCCGCTCTTCAAAGGTCGAGAAAATCTCTTCCACCGGTTTGTGCATCAGATTCGTTATGACGTTCAATCGTCCCCGGTGCGCCATCCCCAGCGTTATTTCCTGGATTCCGAGGTCTTCGGCGGCAGTATCTATCAGCGCGTGCAGTGCGGGAATGAGCGCCTCACCTCCCTCGAGAGAAAACCGCTTCTGTCCGATGTAATTCGAGTGGATGAATTGCTCGAACTCCTCGGCGGTAAGCAAATCTTCGAGGATCCGACGCTTCCGCTCACGCGGCAGATCGGGTTTGTTGTTGTTACGCTCTATCCGATCGATCAACCAGCCTCTCATCGACCGGTTTTGAATATGAAGGACTTCGACCCCCATATGGGTGCAATAGGTCTCTTTCAAACCGGCTATGATGTCACGGAGCTTTCCCTTCTTCGGCGACATATTGCGTCCCGAACGAAAAACGGTATCGAGATCGCTCTTTTCGAGCCCGAAGTTCTCGGGTCCGAGCGTCTCATATACTCCCTCTACGGTTTTGAAAAGATACTTGAGATCAGGGGTGATATAGCCGTGAAGCGGATTGAGGTCACCGTATAGATAACCGACGTCCCGGTACGCCCACACCATACTGTCGACTCTCGCCTGTTTGTAGACGTACCTGGCGGTCGCATCGGCCCCGGCATGAGGCTTTCCTCCGTCCGGGGTCGGCGTAGTAGAAAGATCACGAAAATATGCGTCCCATCCGTCGGGAACGCTGGAGCGGTCCGCTTTCCACTCGCTATACAACTCCTCGACCAGCGGGGCATTCTCTTGATTGATCGGCTC
>CAYLZA010000135.1:0-6967 GCA_964387575.1 uncultured Spirochaetales bacterium
CGTTCTCCCGGAAAGGATACGACCACCGGGCATTGGGAGTTAATGGGGCATCATCTCGAACAGGCGTTTTACACCTTTCCGAAAGGACCTCCTTCATTTCCCGACGAGCTTATCACTGAGCTCACCGAAGAAATCGGTCGAGGTGTCCTCGGGAACAAGGCCGCCTCGGGAACCGAGATTATCCAGGAGCTCGGGGCCGAGCATCTCGAGACTGGAAAACCGATCGTTTATACATCGAGTGATTCCGTATTCCAGATTGCCGCACATGAATCGATTATCCCGGTCGACGAGCTTTACGAGATCTGCACGGTCGCGCGAAGACTCTGTGACCGGTATCATGTGGCGAGGGTCATTGCGCGTCCTTTTACCGGTGAGAAACCGTTTACGAGAACCGAACGACGTCGCGATTTCAGTATGCCGCCACCGGGGCCGACCCTCCTCGACGAATTGTCGGTGGCGGGGATAGAGACGATCGGCGTCGGGAAAATCGGGGACATCTTCGTCGAGCGCGGGCTTACCGCGAGCTATCACGATAAAGGCAATCCGGCTTGTCTGGGGCGAACGCTCTCGCTGCTCGGAGAATCATCCCGCTCGGAAGCGCTGGTATTCGTTAATCTCGTCGACACCGATATGATCTACGGTCACAGACGGGACGTTCAGGGCTATTTCGATGCGGTGACTGCGGTTGATGTAAAAATCGGAGAGATGATTCCGATCTTGAACGACGACGACGCGTTGATCGTTACCGCTGATCACGGATGCGATCCGACCTACCGCGGGACGGATCATACACGGGAGTACGTACCTGTGCTCTGGTACGAACGGAGACGAGAGTCGAGATCGCTTGGGACGCGTACCACGTTCGCGGATCTCGCGGTTACCGTGGCGAAGAGACACGGAATAGAGGTGAATTTCGACGGGGCACCGTTTTTCGCATAGCTCAGGCGTTTATCGTGCAGGATCGGCGGCTGTGGAAATCGAGTCGAGAGAGAAAAATCACACTGTCTAAAATAGTTATTTGTTGTATAATCCCTAGAGGATCGCACTGAGCCGTGGAGGAATGTATGATAGTCCAAAAACATTATTTTGTAGTATGTGTCGTTTTTATGCTGGTGACTGCTTCGGTGCTGTTTGCAGGGGGAAATACCGAAGCTCCTGAGGCCGAGGTCATTTCATCAGGTCCGAAGTACATATCCCCCAACGGCGATTCCATCCAGGACCAGGCGAAAATCGAATTCGAGGTAACGGTCTTCGTCAAGAGCCGTGACGGCTACGTTCCCGAGTATGGTATTCGGCTGACCGACGAAGACGGAACCGTCGTCAGAGAGATCGTGGAACGACAGGAATCCGATCTCGGATGGTTCCTGCGGTTATTCCGCGGGTTTCAGGCATTTACCCTTACCAGAAGCGTTCCCTGGGACGGAGTGAACGATGCGGGAAATCAGGTCGACGATGGAACCTATTCGGTGGATATGTGGGTCATCGCAGCGAACGAGCAACGAACCGATCTGGAGCTCGACAGCTTTGTCGTTGATACGCAACCACCTTCGGTCACCGTGGAAATACAATCACCTGCGGTTTTTTCGCCGAATAACGATGGATATCTCGATACGTATGAGATTACGCAGGAAGACGGGACCGAGGAGGATGAGTGGAACGGGCGAATCGTCGATGTAGCAGGTGATGCGGTAAAAACTTACACATGGACGAGCTCCGCACCCGAGACCATAGTGTGGGACGGAATCGGCGATGACGGAGAGCTGGTGTCGGACGGCGTTTATTCTTACATGGTAGAATCAACCGACAGAGCCGGTAATTCATTCTCCACCCAAACCGACACCTTCGAAATCGACACGACCGAGACGCGTATTTCGGTATCACTCGATAAGGAGATTTTTTCGCCTAACGGAGACGGAGCTAAGGATACATTGACGGTTGGTCTTTCTCAGGTTGTCGAAGAAGGAATTCTCGAATGGTCTCTCGTCATCGACGACGGAAAGGCAAATGTCCTGCGCGCATACGGAGAGTCGGTCGAGCGGCCGAATACGATCGATCCCCCCGAATCGGTCGAGTTCGATGGAAAAGACGAAGACGGCGATTATCTGACCGGGGGAAGCTATCGGGCGTTCTACACCCTCAAATACCGAAACGGAAACGAGGTTTACGCAAACGAGCCGTTTGTCGTAGATGTCACCAAACCCGAAATCAGCGTCACGATATCGGAACCGAGAATTTCTCCGAACGGCGACGGGAGAAAGGAAAAGACCGAAATAACATTCAAGTCGAATGAGATCGTCACCTGGAGTGGAGAAATTGTCGATTCCGACGGCGATCAGGTTATCGCAACCGATTCCACCCGAACGACCTCGCTTATCGTATGGAACGGTCGCAATTCCGAGGACGAAGTCGTCGAGGACGGAGTGTATTCGATTCAGGCTACGTTTATCGATCGAGCCGGAAACAGCTTCTCGATCGAACCGAGAGATATCATTGTCGACACGACAAAACCGCAAGTAACGTTCGAGCTCGACAAAACCTACTTCTCTCCGGATGGAGACGGAATCAAGGATACGGTGGAAGCAACCTTTACGGCGAATGAACCGGTCCGTGGAATGCTTACGCTCTACGATTCTTCCGGACGTGACGTGGGTACCGTCGGTGGATTCGGCCGGGCATATCAGTTCGTCGAGGGCGATTTTTCGTATGAATGGAACGGTATTTCAGGGTCGGGACTTTATGTTCCCGACGGCGAGTACACGGTCAGGAGCACGTACGAGGACCGGGCCGGCAACAGAGTAGAGCTCGAGGAGAAAATGATAACCGTCGACACGAGGGAAGTCGAAGTGGAGCTTTCCGCTCCCAAGGGATTTTCGCCGAACGGCGACGGGCGAAATGACACGATTACCGTTGCGATCGATGCCACCGTGTACGACACGGTTGTATCGTGGACGCTCGAATTCGTCGACGGAACGGGACAGACTCTCCGTGAGCTCGAGGGTGAAGGAACGCTTCCCGAGGAGTACACCTGGGACGGTTCGATGCAGTTCACCGATTCGGATGTAAAAACACCTGAGGGATTCTATACGGCGCGACTCGAAGCGGAATACCGGAAGGGCGACCGCGTAGAAGCGGTGAGTAACTCGTTTTTCGTCGATGTAACGCCACCAGCGGTAAACGTACAGGCGACCGCCGATCCGTTTGCGAGAACCAACGGCCATATGGAAGGAGACCTGTTTATCACCCTGCAGATCGTCGATGCCCACGAAGTGGCCGACTGGTCGCTCGATGTGGTGACTCCCGATAACGAAATAGTCCGGAGCTTTACCGGAACAGGCGATTTGCAGGATCAGATCGTCTGGAAAAAAGACGCGGAACAGATTTCCTCGGTACCGCTTGCCGAACGAATGATCGTAAAAGTGGATGTAATCGATGAGGTCGGAAACAGCGCCACCTTCGAGCAGGAGGTCCCGCTCGATATTCTGGTGGTCAAGCGAGATGGAAAACTGCATCTGATGGTGCCCAACGTTATCTTCGGCGCATATAAATACGCGCTCGATTCACGGGGAGAGGCGCAGTATCGGGCGAACATCGAATCGATCGAGAAGGTCATCGAGATTTACAGCAGATATCCGAGATATCGGCTGCTGCTCGAGGGACACGCTCTCAATATTTATCGAGGCGATGAGGAGAAAGAAGCCGAGGAAGAGGAAATTCTCGTTCCTCTTACCGAGAACAGGGCGAAGACGGTGCGGCACGAGCTCGTCGAACGGGGTATGACCGAAGAGCGTATCGAAGTCGAATGGTTCGGGGGTACGCGACCGATCGTCGATGTTACCGACAGAACCGTTCGCTGGAAGAACCGCCGCGTCGAGTTTATTATGCTCGATCCGGATCAGGAGTAATCTTCCGGGAATAGACGAAGAGCAGTATCGCCGAGGAGACGAGTATAAAACCGGCAGCCGCGCCGAACATGATGCGGATGCCGGACGCCTCGGCGATGATGCCGCCGATCCACGGACCGGTAAACATCCCGATTGCATAGACCGACTGGTGAATCCCCATCGCCGATGTCCTGAAGTTTTGCTCCACCGAATGAATGCTCAATCCCATAAGCGTCGGGTAACTGAACCCGTTTGCCAGGCCCATCACCGCCGTTGCAACGAGAAGGAGCTCGATTCTGTTTGAAACCGCGCTCAGCACGACGGCTCCCGAAAAAAAGCTGATGCTCACGAGCAGGAGCAGTGAATGTCTGACCCGGGAAACTATCATCGTGTTGAATAGATTTCCGACCGTTAAAGCCGCCAGGTTGAGACTGACGAGGAGGCTCTTCGTCACATCCCCTGCGCCGAGTTGCCCCGCGAGGATGGGAAGAAACCCAAAGGTAATAGCCCAATTGCCGATTTGACCGACGAGGCTGATGCATGACGGAAGCATCACATCGATCCGTTTGAAGAGCAGCCCTATTCGTCTGAATGAAACCTCACCGGTAGAGCGCTTTTTCTCAGGCAGGATAGCGATGATAATGATCGCACATCCGGCCGCAGCCGCGGCGAGCAAAAAAGATAGACGATACCCGCCGAGCTCGATCAAAAAACCGTTCATGCTCGTCGAGATGACACGCCCGATGGAAGCCGAAAACGTCAGAAGCGATGTAGCAAAAACCGCTCGTTTCGGTTCGAAAAAACCCGAAAAAACCGCGATAAGCGGTACCCATGTTCCGGCCGCAACGCCGGTCAACGCACGCCCTATAGCGAGGCTCACCGCATTCTGCCCGACGCTGAGAACGAGAGCTCCCGATAGTGAAAAGACGAAACCGAGTATGATAAACGGTTTTCCCCTTCCGTGACGGTCGACGCCCACTCCGATCGGTATCCGGACAAACGCCTGCCACAAACCGTACATCGAAAGAACCGTCCCGACGACTGCGAGATCAATCGTGCGAAGTTGTACGTACGTCGGCAAGGTCGGGACATAGAGATAAAGTGAAATCCAGTAGAGGAGAGTCGCGGCAACGAAAAAACCGCGATGAATTGTGTGTTTAGTCAATGTGTGTCCTGAAGGCTGCGATGAGAACCGTAGCGTCGTCGAACACCTCGTATACGATACGATGCTCGAGACTTATATTCCGGTACCAGACGTTGGCGCCGAGCACATCGGCCTTTCGGGGCAGCCCGCGTCCCAAATACGGGTCCTTCTCGATTGATTTGGAAATCTCGTACGCCTCGACGTAGAGATCGTGGTTGTACGCCCTGAGTTGGTCCAGATCCTGTTGTGCGAGATTACTTATCTTTACTTTCCAGGACATCGCTGAATGCCTCGTGTATATTCTGACCCTCCGCCGAATTGTTGAAATACTCAACCCGGTTTTCGAGGAGGCTGTTCATGGTTGCCCGATCCTTGAGGATGCTTATCGTCTCCTGCAGATTCTCATAATCTGAAGCGGGTACGACGACTACGTCCCCTCTCGATCCCCCGACGATTCGCAAGGGCTCATGGTTATCAAGTACTGATTTGTGGAAACTCGACAAACTGCTTCTGTATTCTGAAATGCGTGCGGTTCTCATCATGGCCCCCGTAAAAATGCGTAATATGTAGATTATTACGGTTGATGATGGAAATCAAGTAAGCGCGAGCGCGCTGGAATAGCTCCGGTTATTGCGTGTATCATGGAGGTATGAGTAACGGCATGAGCAGCAAAATATCGCGCAAACCGAACGTAGTCGTCTTTTTTACCGATCAGCAACGGTGGGATTCCACCGGCGTCCACGGTAATCCGCTCGATCTTACGCCGAATTTCGACCGAATTGCCGCATCGGGAACGCATCTTTTCAACACCTTCACATGTCAGCCGGTGTGCGGACCCGCCCGGTCATCCCTACAGACCGGACTGTATGCGACGAATACCGGTTGTTTCCGAAACGGTATCAGGCTCTCTCCCGATCGGAAGACATTGGCCGGCTACTTCTCGGATGCCGGATACGATACCGCGTATATCGGCAAATGGCATCTCGGTTCAAAGGATCCGGTGCCGAGGGAAGAGCAGGGCGGATACGATTACTGGCTCGGGGCAAACGTGCTCGAGTTCTGCTCTGAACCGTATAGAACCATTCTCTATGATCGGGACGAACGGGAAGTTTTTCTTCCCGGATACAGAGTCGATGCGTTGACTAATGCGGCGATTGATTACATCGGATCTCACCGGGAGAATCCTTTTTTCCTGTTTCTCTCATTTCTCGAACCGCATCACCAGAACCACATCGACGACTATCCGCCGCCGGTCGGTTACAGGGAGAGATACACCGGACGATGGATACCACCCGATCTCCAGGCGCTCGGGGGATCTGCGCCGCAGCATCTGGGGGGGTATTTCGGGATAGTCAAACGTCTCGATGAAGCGTTCGGACGTTTGATGGACTCTCTTATTTCGATGGGGCTCGACGAAGACACGATCGTGCTGTTTACCTCGGATCACGGATGCCACTTCAAAACACGGAACAATGAGTACAAGCGCTCGTGCCACGAAAGCTCGCTGCGGGTACCCACACTGTTGCACGGTCCCGGGTTTACCGGTGGAGGAAGAGTTACCGATCTGGTAAGTCTTGTAGATCTTCCCCCGACCCTGCTCGATGCGTCCGGAATCAACGTGCCCGACGAAATGGAAGGTCGTTCGATACGTCGGTTTGTCGGCTCTTCGAAAACCGGCCGGAGTGAAACCGGCAAGACCGGTTATTCTCCGGATGTGTTTGCTCAGATAAGCGAAGCGCAGGTCGGAAGAACGGTGAGAAGTGCACGGTGGAAATACGGCGTAAACGCGCCCGATTCAAACGGTTCGCGAGACCCTGCTGCAGACCGTTACGAAGAAGAGTATCTCTATGATCTGTATTCGGATCCGTATGAGCTCGTCAATCTTATCGGGCTCTCGTCGCATCGTCGCGTTGCCGACGTGATGAAGGAGAGACTGCTCGAT
>CAYLZA010000136.1:0-6923 GCA_964387575.1 uncultured Spirochaetales bacterium
CGGCGATCTGCAATTCCTGGAACGAATTTTCCAGAAGCTCGTATTAAACTTTACCTGGTGGGTCAACCGGAAGGACGCGGAAGGACTCAATATGTTCCAGGGAGGATTTCTGGGACTCGATAATATCGGCGTATTCGACAGAAGCGCCCCGCTTCCCGGAGGTGCTCGTATCGATCAATCAGACGGCACGAGCTGGATGGCAATGTACAGTCTCAATCTGATGCGTATCGCGCTGGAGCTCGCGCGGCACAATCATGTATATGAGGACATGGCAACAAAGTTTTTCGAGCATTTTCTCCATATAGCCGCAGCGATGTATAACATGGGTAATCGTGGCATAGGTTTGTGGGACGAAGAGGATGAGTTCTACTACGATGTGCTCAAGACCGAAGATCATGTGCAATCGATAAAGGTCCGTTCGATCGTCGGTCTTGTCCCGCTATTTGCCGTAGAAATTCTCGAGCCCGAGTTGCTATCGGAAGTTCCTGAGTTTGCACGACGTATGGAGTGGTTTCTCGATTACCGGCCCGATCTCGCCGGATTGGTCTCGCGTTGGTACGAGCCCGGTCTCGGTAACCGTCGGCTGCTTTCGCTCCTGCGTGGACACAGGATGAAAATGCTGTTCAAGCGAATGCTCGATGAGGATGAGTTTTTTTCCAACTTTGGTATTCGTGGGTTATCGAAATACCATCTCGAACATCCGTACGAGCTCGACCTTGGAGGTGAACGTTATACGGTAAGTTATGAACCCGCTGAATCGAGCTCGGGCATGTTCGGTGGTAACTCGAATTGGCGCGGACCGATCTGGTTTCCGATAAACTATCTGCTCGTAGAATCGATGCAACGATTTCATCATTATTATGGTGATGATTTCAAGATCGAGTGCCCGACCGGATCGGGTAACTTCACGACGATTCTTTCGGCATCGGAAGAGCTGACAAGGCGTCTTACATCGATATTTCTAACCGACAAAACCGGAAGCTGTCCGGTTAACAAACATAAAAAGCTATTTGGTGATGAGCCGCTTTTCTATGAATACTTTCACGGTGATACCGGTCGGGGAGTCGGTGCTTCGCATCAGACCGGATGGACGGCACTTATCGCCAAGCTCTTGCAACCGAGGAGGAACGAATAAGATGACACAGAATACCAGTGGACCTCGAGTGCCGAGGTTGCTCGAGGGACAGAAATCGCTTGTGACCGGTGCAAATTCCGGAATTGGTCGGGCCGTAGCCATCGCAATGAGTCAGGCCGGTGCATCGGTTGTTGTGAATTATCGAAAGAGCAAGGAGCAAGCCGCGGAAGTCGTAGATGAAATCGAGGCTACCGGGGGCGAAGCTTACGCACACCAGGCCGATGTTGCGAACGAAGACGACATACGGGCCATGTTCTCGGCCATGATCGAACGATTCGGCACCATCGATATTCTCGTAAATAACGCCGGGATGCAGCTCGATGCACCGTTCGATGAGATGAGTCTTGAACAATGGAATCGGGTAATCGCGGTGAATCTTACCGGTCAGTTCCTGTGCGCTCGCGAGGCTGTGCGCGAATTCAAACGGCGCGGCGTCGTCGAGGAAGTTTCAAAATCTGCGGGCAAGATCGTCTGTATGAGCTCGGTACACGAGGTGATCCCGTGGGCCGGGCATGTGAACTACGCGGCGTCGAAAGGCGGGGTCATGCTGATGATGAAAAGCATCGCTCAGGAGTTAGCGCCGTATCAGATACGAGTAAACAGCATCGCGCCGGGCGCAATACGGACACCGATAAATCGTGCCGCGTGGGCGTCCGACGAAGCATACTCGTCATTGATGGAGTTGATCCCCGATAAACGTATAGGTGAACCCGAGGATATCGGACGCGCTGCGGTATGGCTGGCATCGGATCAGGCCGATTACATTAACGGAACGAGTCTCGTTATCGACGGCGGGATGACGCTGTATCCGGGATTCGCGTCCGGTGGATAATTTTCCTTATACGAGGAGGAGCATTTGTGACATTTGAATATTGGTATATGCTACCCGCCGCTCTCGGCATTGCGACCTTGGCAATGGCTTCAGGAATCGGTGGAGCAACGTTTTTTTCGCCTTTGTTTATTTTAGTTCTGCGGCTGCCGCCGGATGTGGCAATCGGAACGGCGCTCATTACCGAAGTATTCGGCTTTTCGAGCGGGTTGTTGGCGTATGGCAGACAGCGGGTTATCGATTTTCGTCTGGGGATGATGATGCTGGCGGCGACTGTACCGCTTGCAATTTTCGGGACCCTCGTCGCGGGAATTATTGCGCCTGAGCTTCTCAAAATAGTTCTCGGAGTAGGATTATTTGCGGTTGCGATTAGCTTTATCCACGCTCCGGATAAAGAGGACATTGCCGTACTCAACGAACAGGCAGCACGGATCAAGGAGAAATACGGTGCTGAAAACTGTCTTACGGCCAGTGACGGGGAAGAGCTTTGTTATCGTGTTTCCAAAAAGGCCGAAGGGATGATGACTGCGGGAATCGGTGGGCTTTTCGTCGGGTTGATCTCCACGGGACTCGGCGAATTGAACGACTATTTTTTGCTCCGTCGCTGCAAAGTTCCAAGCCGCGTAGGTGTAGCCACCAGTGTGTTCGTCATTGCGGTTACCGTGTTTGTGGCATCTACGGGGCACGTTGTCCGTTTTGCGTCGGCAGGTACCGAAGCATTGCTCAAAGTTCTGAGCATAGCGATTTTCACCGTACCGGGTGTTCTTCTCGGCGGGCAGATCGGTCCGAGAATTGCCAAGTTCATTCCGGACCGCGCAATGGAACTCCTGCTTGGCGTTTTATTTATCGCTATTGCGATTATCACGGTCGGCGAGGTCTTTTTATAGCTATTTCCGTATTATGATAACAAAAAACGTGAGTACGGACGCCGATGGAACGCGGACCGAGATATATATCCAGGATCCGATCGACGACAGCGCGTGGGTCCGGGAGGATCGGTTTACCCCGGGCAATATGTCGTATACGCTTATTCTCAAAGACGAGGATCTGGTTATGACGATAAACGAAGGTGCATTCGACGAGTAAAGACCGGAGAGAGACTTACGATGGAACTGAGAAAAACACTTACGACACTTGGTATTTTCAGCCTTGGAACCGGGGCGATGATCAGCTCGGGCTTGTTCATACTTCCGGCGGTTGCGTTTACCGAGGCGGGAAAATGGGCATTACTGAGCTATCTTCTGGCCGGGGTATGCATGCTGCCTGCATTGTTTACCAAGCTCGAGCTTGCATCGGCTATTCCTAAAGCCGGCGGCGCTTTCTTTTATCTCTCGCGGATATTCGGCGCACCGGTTGGAATGATCGCTGGATTTGCGGACTGGTTTTCGATAGCCCTGAAAAGTGCGTTTGCGTTGGTAGGTATCGGCGTTTTCGGATCGCTCGTGTTTCCGGGGTTCGGTGAAACCGAATTCAAGCTGATCGCTATCGGGGCGTGTGTGTTGTTTACCGTGATCAATCTCGTTTCCGTGGAAGGGACCGGTAAATTTCAGGTGCTGATGGTGGCGTTTCTTCTCTCGATCATGATCGCCTATGTACTGGTCGGGTACAGAAGCATGGACTTTGCCCACTTCACCGGCGGTCGCGGCTTTGGTCTTGTCGATGTCGTTACGACGACCGGAATGGTTTTCATATCATATGGAGGGATAACCAAGATCGCGACTGCGGTCGAGGAGGTAAAAGATCCCAAAAAAATGCTCGTACCAGGCATTATGTCCGCGTTTCTCGTCGTTCAGGTTATCTATCTCCTGGTGGTATTCGTTACGATCGGGGCGATGCGGGGACCAGAGCTTTCCGCGAGTTTCAGCCCGCTTACCGATGCGGCATACGCTTTTTTCTCGAATCATACCGCCGGTGTCATTGCACGTATCGTTATTGCCGCGGCGGGATTACTGGCGTTTTTTACCACCGCGAACGCGGGGATTCTGACGGCATCTCGGGTCCCGATGGCGATGAGCCGCGACGGATTACTACCAACACCGATCGGCTCGATATCAAAAAAGGGAACACCGGTTCCGGCTATCATCGCAACCTCGGCTTTTATGATCACCATCATAGCCGGGCTCGATATAACCGGGCTTGCCAAAGTCGCTTCGCTTTTTCTGATGCTGGTGTTTTTTCTCGAAAACCTCGGGCTGATCATTATTCGTCATTCACGGGTTGCCACCTACAGACCGATATTCCGATCGCCCTTGTTTCCGGTGATGCAGATTTTCGGGATCGTCGTGTACGGCGTGCTTATCGTAAGCCAGGGGGCGACGGCGCTTCTCATCGCCGGTGGTTTCGTTGTGCTGGCGCTCGGCTGGTATCTCGTATATGCACGCAAAGGCTGGTCGAAAACGAGCGCATTTATCGCTCTGGTTCGACGTCTATCGGGTCCCGAGCTTGCAACCTCCGAAACCGATTTGGATGAAGAGCTTCTTTCAATTCTCATGGAACGCGACGATATTCGGCCCGACCGGTTCGACGACATCGTAAAAAACGCGTCGATTATCGACTACGATCAAACCGTAACACGGGAAACGGTTTTCTCCGACGTGGCCAGGTTGTTCGCCGAACGTCACGACCTGGAACCCGAGAAGCTCCGCGGCAAGTTTACCGAACGCGAAGAATCGAATCCTACCCTGGTATATCCGGGAATCGCGGTTCCGCACGCTATCCCCCACGTAGTGATTGAAGGTCGGTCACTGTTCGATATGGTGCTCGTCCGCAGCAAGTACGGGATAACCTGGTGGGGTGATAAGGATGTTGTTTACACTGCCTTCTGTCTGATCGGCAGCAAGGATCAGCGTGATTTTCATCTCCGGGCGTTGATGTCGATAGCGCAGATTCTGCAGGACCCGAACTTCGTTCGTTCCTGGCACAAAGCATCCACCGAGCGGGAGCTCCGGCTTGCGGTTATCCTGTCACACAGAAAGCGATTCCCCGAGCCTGTGGAAACCTCTGAGTTGGTCGACGATAAGGAAGAGCCGGACGAATAGACCGGCTTCTGGAGCTGCTCGATATATCGATGCGTACCACGGACGTGGCAGACTAGACGATAATGCAAATTCATGTTATTAGTGTAGCTATTTGCTGAAAAGATGCTATACTATAGAAAAGTTCAAGCGGAAAAAGTAGCACGCTTTTACATCAATGTTTTGCCACCTCTCACCGCTTTTTTCGACCCGGAGGCGTCCTCAATGAATCTATTGCGCAAATTTTCGGTGTATATTCTCGTATTCGGTCTTGTTATTGGTATCTCTTCATGTGGTTTGATCGACGCTTTTTTAGGTCCACGAACGACTGACGATTCCGTGGATGTCGCCGTCGATTTGGTGGAACCACTGGTGAGCGGCACCGACGTTGTCGGTGTACGCGTGGTGTTGCTCAACAACGGTACATCCGAGATCACGGTCTCCTATTCGATATTTCTGTCGGAAGACACGACGATCAGCTCGGTAAACGATCACAACGTGTACGAGGCGGAAGTAACGATCCTCGCCGATCGGCAGAAGCAGATCGATCTCGACCGTGAAAACGACATCGAAACGTACATGGATACCAACGGTGTAACCGTTCCGTCCGGAGATTACTATATCGGCGTCTTTGTCGATCTGAACGACGATATCGCCGAGGATGACGAGACGAACAATGAAGCTTCATCCGACGGGCAATATCCGATCGCGGCGGTCTATCAAAACGGTACGGTCACCGTGGAGCTGACGAACGCCGGCGAGTATGACGGGTATACGTTGTACGCAGGTGTAACCGATCTCGGAGCAGATCCGGCGGTAAACGATTTCTATGCGACCGGATCATTCGAAATTGCATCAGGCGGTGGATCCGGCGTTCTCCAAACGAGCGACTCCGCGGATTGGTCTGCAACCGGTGGTACCGAGTACACGCTTTACTATTTCATCGATATAAACGAAAACGCCGATACGGCGGATCCGTATCCTGATAACGGGGATATGATCGGTGACGAAATCGATATTTTTGTAAATGGTAATATCACCGAGACGATCGATGCTACAACGACGAACTTCGTGACAAACGGAGCAATTGAATGTGATCTCGACATGCCGGATGCGGCCGGTGGAACGGTCGTCTTCTTTATCATGCCGGAGGGAACACCGCTCGATGAAAATGCGATCAATAACATCGACGCATCGGCGGAAACGGCAATCGACAGCAGTGGATATGCGGGATCGCTTTTATATGAAGACTATCCCCAGTCATCAAACGTATTCTACGGAGTGAACGGTGACTCCTACGATCTGTACAGCTATATCGATACGAACGGTGATATTTCTGGTGACGAAAACATTTATACAGATCCGTTTGATTACGAGATCATCAACATCGACGCACCTCGTCTTTTGACGTTCGACGGTAACGCGTTTTTCGAGTCGTTTAGCAGCGATGATTATGATGAGATTGGGGGAATCGTGCTCGAGTTAACCAATTCGCCCAATTTCGAAGGCGTGGATCTCTACTTTACGCTGGAAACAGACACAAGCGATATACAAGCCGAAGCCGAGCTTCTCTCGGGCGATAGTGACGGGCTGACTGTATTGTTTCCCCCAAACGGTACGTACCCGTGGAGCGGAGCTACAGATATGTACGATCTCCACGTTGTCGCCGATATGAACGACGATTACGGATCCGACGGGGAAGCCGACAACGGTGACTGGATTGCCACATACGCGATCAATTATCAGGGATATGCGATGACGTTCACCGTCGAGCAACAGGATTTCGCGGTACTAGTTGAGCTAACATCGGGTATCTACTCCGAAACCCACCCGGTGGTGGTAAGTCCGGAGATTACGCTCGACGGTAACCCTGTCGATGATGTATATACCGGTATCAACGCGTTCGACGGGGTTTACGTCGCCAAGTTCGATTTCGACGCGACCG
>CAYLZA010000137.1:0-6912 GCA_964387575.1 uncultured Spirochaetales bacterium
TTATCGTCACGTACCAGCAGAAAAGAACGGTAATCGAGGTCGATTCCCGCGCGCCGATGGAAACCGGGAGATAGATCGATCCGCCTGGTGATGGACCTCCTGAGGAATCAAAATCAACCGGTTGGACCTCCTCGCAAAATCCGGTTTCCACGTTTTTCCAGGCGACGCTGAAGGCATCGAACCAATTGCCACGAAACCAGACCGGATTTATCCGGGGTGATCTTCCCGGCATCGTCACGGCAATCTCCCCACGCGCCTCCGGACAATCGTCACTTCCCATCTGATAATACAGCAACCCCTCATCGATAACCGCTACGCCGTGCTCAGCGCCCCGTTCGTCGCGCATGAGATTCGGCATGTTGAAGCTGAAAACCCCGTCCAGAGCGTAGTCGGTTTTGTTTCGAAGCTCATATGTCAGCGATGCGGCCGGAAGGCTCGAATCATCCGGGTCGGGAGGAGTAAATGGACTGAACGCGGTCAGCGTTGCCTCATAGGGGAGCTTCGTGTCCTCGAGCTCGATTGTACAAAAAGGGAAACGTGCTCTGAATCGCGCCGACGAAAACCGGGGAAGCCCGATGGTCGATCCCTTACTCCCGTTGGCGCTGCCGGGCGCTCCGAAGACCTTCCAGCGCGGAACGGGACCTTCGAGAGTCCTGGCGAGCTCGGGCTTCCCGTTGATACCGAATGCCGCGAATGAGGCTGTTGCATCGTTGTAGAAATCGGGGCGATGACGAAGCGATACCTGAGACAAATGCCCGGCGCCTTCAACACAGATCGAACCGGTTCCGAATCCGCCGAGTGGAAACGCAATCCGGTCGAGATATGAGCCTTCGTACCAGCCGTTACTTATATGACCGTTTTTCACGCGGGTATTGTATAGTACGC
Organism: uncultured Spirochaetales bacterium; assembly: GCA_964387575.1. Lineage (GTDB taxonomy): Bacteria > Spirochaetota > Spirochaetia > ARS1246 > ARS1246 > CAYLZA01. The sequence goes on from CAYLZA010000137.1 coordinate 886, forward strand.
TGCTGTATATATCGAGATGTAGATCGTGTGAAGGTGCGATTTCAACGATGGGTTAAAATGGGAGGGCGGAGAGCGTCCCCATTCTTGTCCGGCGTCAAGCAGCCGGTCGTCGCATCATGGGGAAAGCTCGGGAAAGGCTTGATCGTTCAGGGGAAACGACATCCAGAATGAGCTGCCTTTGCCCGGTGTGCTGTCTACACCGATCTCGCCTTTGTGAGCCTCTGCAACCAGCTTGCAGAAGGGGAGACCGAGCCCGGGCGATTGTTTTTTTGTCAAATCGTCTCTGGTGACCTGCCCGAATTTCTCGAAGATTTTCTCCCTGAACTCAGTCGGGATTCCCCGTCCCGTGTCGGTGACGACAATCGTCGCAGAGTGTGACGTGGAGTGGATCGATATCCGAATCGACCCCTCGTGTGGTGTATTTTCGGCCGCGTTGACCAACAGATTGGTGATTGCTCGCCGTACGAGCTCCGTATCTCCCTCGATTATTGCATCATCGGTGTATGATTCGATTTCTACCGTATGCTCGGCGAGCAGCGGATCGAGCTCTTTTACGACCGCATCGGTGAGATTGCTCAATGAAATCGATTCCTTTTGCAGCTCGACCTTACCTTCCTCGAGCTTGTTTACATCGAGAAGTGACTGCAACATCGTGATGATCCGTTTTACTACTCCGAGCGACGAATTAACGAGCGATTTTTCTTCGTCCCCGGAAACCTGGAGTTTGAGTAGCTCGAGCGAGAGATTGAGCGCCTGAACGGGTTGTCGCAGATCGTGCACCAACATATGCGTAAGAGAATCACGCAGTTCTTCGATACGCTCGAGCTTGCGGCTTTGTCCGGCCTGTTCGGTAAGGATTTTAGTCCTTGCCGCGTTTCGTACCCGGAGGAGAAACTCCGATTGATCGACAGGTTTTGAAAAAAAGTCAAACACGCCGTTTTGCAGCGCTTGCAACCGGTAATCGCCCTCCGGGATTTCCGAGGAAATGAGAATTGGTAGAGAAGGATGTGCGGTGCTAAAAGTGATCCGTGAGCACACCTCATTACATCGTGAAGGTGAATCGATATCGATGACGATCACATCAGGAACGGATTGATTGACCGTGAAAATTGCACTATCCGGATGCTCAGCCCCGGCGACAGCATACCCACTCTCATCGAGTAGCGAACGATAGTAGTCGAGATCGATCGATTCTTCCGCGATGATAAAAACGGAAGCGTTTTTGGTATCTATGTCGTTGAAAGTCGGGATTATTTCGTCACCACCGTATCCGCTTCCGCCTTCCGGCGTATGGAAAGCGCGCGCAACATAACGAGAACGGAGATTCCGGTAGGCGGTAGGCATTTCAGTTCGACACGCTCCGAGTACTATGATAGTCGCGATTCCAGTACATATAGTATAGGTAATTCCCTGAGTGTCTCATGCGAAAAACCCTATGCGGTACAAAATCCATGCCGCCCTGGTTGTAACCCGCTCGAGAGCTCAGTCGAGCGTGGTAAGGCCTTCCCTGATCGCAAACTTCGTTAGCTCGGCCAGGCTATCTATCCCGAGCTTGTCTTTGATATTGAGACGGTGGGATTCGACGGTTTTGATGCTCACATTGAGCGAAAACGCAATCTCTTTCGTGCGTCTACCTTCCGCAAGCATCTGAAGCACCTGACGCTCGCGGATCGTGAGTTGATTATACGCAGGAGAATCGGTGCCGCCGAGTTTTTTCACATAGTCGCGGACGACTACGTTTACGATGCTCGAGCTCAAAAAGCTGTTGCCTGAAACGACCGAATGAATTGCCTTAATAAGCTCTTCGAATGCCGCGTGTTTCAGAACAAAACCGTGAGCGCCGGCACGGAGCATTTCGATGACGAAACGACGATCCGAATGCATCGATAGAGCGATGACCTTTATCTCGGGAATATCGGTGACCATCTGTCGTGTTGCCTCTATTCCGTTGAGCTCGGGCATCGCAACATCCATAATGACGACATCGGGAGAAAACTCATGCGCCTTTTTCAGTGCGTCCATCCCCGTATCCGCTTCCGCGACGATTTCGAGCTCGGTTTCCTTCGCAATAAGCGCCTTGAGTCCCTCCCGGAGAATGCTGTGATCGTCGGCAATAACGATTCTGACCGCCATTACGTGGTGCCCCTCGGCGCGGTAAGGATAACGGTGGTGCCGGTGCCTTTTTCGGTGGAAATCGTAAGTGTTCCGCCGAGATGGTTCAAACGCTCACGGATGCTGAAGAGCCCGAATCCGCCTTCATCCGACATCGAGACGGCACCCGGCGTCCCGTTCATTCCGATTCCGTTGTCGGTGACCGATACTTGTATCTCTTCCGCGCCGGCGTTCATGGAGACGACACAGCGATCGGCATGAGCGTGCTTGACGACGTTGACCATGAGCTCTCTGACTGAATCAAATAACAACACCGATATGTCTACATCGAGATCGGTCGGTTTGTCTCCATTGTCATACCCGAACTCCATCTCATGTGAGCTTTGAAACTGCTCGACGAGCTGTTCGAGCGCGGCGCCAAGCCCGACTTCATACAGAAGAGGTGAGCTGACGCTGAATATAAGTGAACGGGTATCCTGGATAATCTGCTCGATGAGCTCCATCGTCGTCCTTATCGTTTGATTTCCTTCTTCGGTGAGCGCGCTTCCCGCCAGACCGCCGAGATGGATTCTCGTTAGTGCAAGCGCCTGACCTATCCGATCGTGTATTTGGGATGCGATTTTTTGCCGCTCTCTCGCTTCGGTCAGTGATAGCTGCGACGCAAGCGACCGCAACTGCGTCTGGTACTCCTGGAGTTTTTTCTCCGCAGCTTTGCGTTCGGTAATATCTCGCGCAACACCATAGTAGAGTGTGCCATACTTTTGATCTTCAGTCACGACGAGCTTAACCTCGAGTACGATGGAAGTATTGTCATCGACGTTGAGCTCTACTTCGAATTGCGTATCGTTGTGAGAACCGATATCGCCTGCGGAATACCTCACGTTGTCTGCATTTCCTGAAATCGATTCCGCGGTTGTGCGAACTTTATCGGATAGTGCTTTGATGATCGCTGTATTGGCGTTTGAAGTGTCATCGCCCCCGGCAAGTGAAGTTGCCTGTCTGTTAAGGTGCAGGATCGTACCTTCCCGGTCGGTGAGAAAAATGATGTCGTTTACGTTTTCGGTCAACAAACGATATTTCTCTTCCGATTGCTCGAGCTCGATGGTCCTCCGTTCGAGATCGTCGACCATTTCATTGAATCCGTGTGAGAGTCTCCCGATCTCATCTTCAGTATTGACGGCAAGCCTGTATTTCAGATCGCCCCGACCTATGTGATACGTACCTTCGAGCACCCGGTATAGCGGTTGTGCGTAGGTCTTCGCCAGATACAGGCTGGCGGCTGTAGCGGCCGCCAGCACCAGAAGAGCGATTCCCGCGAGAAGCAGAAGGGTAGTGTGGATCGGCATATATGCTTCCTCGAGCGGTTGCTCGATAACGAGATGCCAGTCGAGGGTATCCGTCGGTGCCGTCGCTACCAGGAGTGCTTTTCCCGACTCGGATATCCCGGTATATGCCGATTCAGACCAACCGTCCTTGCTGTCGGGAAGATAGTCGGTTTCGAAAAATGTAAGGATCCTGGTTTTGTCCGGATGCGCGATGAGCTGATGATCGGGCGCAACGAGGTACGCTTTTACATGTTTTCCAAACGAAATATCGTCGATGAGCTCCCAAACGGTCCTGAGATCGAGCTCCGTAATAAAGCGTACATCGCGGCTGTACGATCGATTTTCTTCAATATAAAGCTCTTCATAAAGATCTTCGGCCGTGTGGTCGGATAGATGCACCGGCTCTGCTATCGTTAGGATTGGAAGATTCTCTTGCGTAAGGCGAACATCCGAGACATACAATCCCGGTGAAGCGAAGATATCGTCGTATAGGTTTGCGTCATAGTGAACTTTGCTGTTGTCGAGCTCGCTCGACGCAAGGACTTCGCCGTTTGCATCAAGCAGGTGCGCAACGCGGTATTTGTCGAGCAAGACAATCGTATTTTCGAGGATGGCATCGCGAAGCCATGGGTCGCGGATCGGCGCGATGGTCTGTGCAACTGCGTGGACATTTCGAAATGCATCATCGAGATAGAGCTCTATCTCTCCCGCCGCCTGTCTCGCGATCTGAAGGTTTCGCTCTGCTACATTCGAACGCATGACGGCGCTCGCGAGTACATAATGGGTAATTGCCGTAAGTAAAACGGAAAATACGGCGATGCCGATGAGCGTAAAGAGGATTCTAACCCCGATCCTTTTATGAAACGGTATCGAGCTCACTGTTTGTTCGATTCGCAGTCAGCTCTTTGTACCATGTTTTGAGATTTTCTTGAACGACATAGTCGACGTAATCCTTGCGACAATCGAGCTTGAAGGGATCACCATATCTCATGTACGCACCATACATGCAGCCGTCTCCGCACATAGCGACGTTTTCGCAGCGCGAACAACGTTGCCAGAGATCGTCCGGGATCTCGCTCGTTTCTCCGTTTTCCAGCGATCCGATGCTGAACTCTTCCCGACCAACAAATGCCGGACATTTGTATAGCTTCCCGACAGGATCGATCGTGAAGTGTACCCCGGACAGTGTCGCACCGCAGATCGTAACGCCGATTCCCGGATCGGTGGGAAAGCCCCGCTCGACGAGCATATTTCGCAACCGAACCGATGCATACTTTGTTTCATCGCGACCATACACACATTCGAGCTCGGAGAACTGACCGATGTTTTTTCTATCTTCAGGATTTTCCGAAATCGCCTTGAACGAGACTTTGTCCAGTCGTTCCCTCAATCCTCTATCTTCGAGTATATCGAGGAGCTCTTCGAACGAATCCTGATTCTCCTCGTCGAAATTTCCACCGATATCGATCCGGATCTTGTCGACGACTTTTTCTACGTTTTTGAGGATTACATCAAAGCTTCCGCTTCCATTGCGGAACGGACGCTTCCTGTTGTGGTATTGCCGGTTGCCGTCGATCGTTATTTTTGCTCCGTCGAGACCGTATTCCACGAGGTCGTCGACGATCTGCGGGGTGAGGAGAGCACCATTGGTCGTGATGGAAAAGGCGAACGTTTTATGCGTCTTTTTCGCAAATGCCCCGACTTTCCCGGCAACCGTTCTGATCGCATCCGGATTGAGTAACGGCTCGCCGCCGTAGAAGATGAGATAGATGTTCGGGACGCGTGTTTCTCGTGCCTGATTGATGATATAGTCCGCTGCGGCGCGTCCGGTCTCCTCGCTCATATATACCGGTTTTATGCATCCTTCCTCTACACAATAGGTGCATGCAAAATTGCAATCGAAGGTTGTAAGAACGGTTGCCTGGAGTGTAGTGGAAAGCTCGGATCGAAGTCGGCCGAAGTAGCGTTCTATCTGTTTTTTTTCTTTTTCCCGAGTAGATCCGAGAAAACCCATCCGCTTGAGCTTTCTGAGATTACTCTTTTTCACTCCATTGAGCTTCGCTTCGTTCGACGCGTCATCACGCTCGGATTCGAGGTAGTGTTTGGTTGTATCGTCTATCTCGACGAATCCGTGCGTCAGCGTGTTGAACAACAGATGCTTTCCCGGCTCCGGGAAATCTGTTACCTGTTTTACATATCGTCCGAGTGATGTTCGTTTCATAAAGTGTTCTCTTTTTCGTGGCGGGAGCGCGCGAAGAACAACGTTCTCCGCGCGCTCCCGGGGTTTGGAGTTGCGTGCCAAATCTGCGGTGCTACGCTTTTTTGCGTTTTTCGAACTGTACCGCAATTGCGACCCACCAGCAGCATGCCTGAGCAGCTACTTTTTCGGGTTTCTTCGAACCCTTGTTGATAATGGTAAGATTCATATCGTTTACCTCCCGGTAATGTGATTTTCATCAACAGTCCATCTATTTGCAGTTTTAAAGAGCGCATTCGGATGCGGACTAATCCCGCCAATGCGAGATGTTGCTCCAATGTAGATACGTCTGACGAAGAGAAAGAGTACCGGTCGATCGGCGGCTATCCGTCT
>CAYLZA010000138.1:0-6847 GCA_964387575.1 uncultured Spirochaetales bacterium
GATCGATTTCATCGGAGCTATCGATGAAGCTTGTTCGGGCAGGCTTTTCTGCCTGATCAGGCTCCGACTGCATCATCAACGCTACGCGTTGCATTGTCGAGAGCATAAGCGTTTGCTCCCACGGTTCGAGCTTGTGGAATTCATTGAGAAAACTCTCGTGCAAAAGCAACGGTTTTTTTTCGAGCAGCACACGGCCCTGATCAGCGAGTCTTACGAAGACCTGTCTTCGGTCAAGCGATCCACGCTGACGTAGTGTAAGCCCCCTCGCGCAGAGCCGATCAAGAATATTGGTAACCGTTGCCTGACTCAGGCTGATTGCCCGGGCAAGCGATCCCATCGGGCATTCCCCGCTTTTTTCGAGCTCTTTGAGAATGATGAGTTGAGGCACGGTCAGCCCGAACTGTTTTACAAGCATTTTTGACTGTTTGTCGAGCTCCCGTGTTATCTGCCGGAGTGTCGAGAGAACCCTCTCGCTTACCTCGTCCGACTCGTACATTGATGCCAATCCGTATCCCCCGGAACTATTGAAGCGGCTTTCTGTGGAAGTGTCAATTAACGGAGATTTTCATTGATCCTTACCACTATGCGCTGTATCATGAATTGGTATCGGAGCGACTATATGAGTGGATTTGTTGCGAGTATCGGTTCAAGCAAAAGTGAAATTGTCGAGAGCATGGCCGAACGGATTTCTCACCGCGGTGGCTACCGTGCGGGATTTACAAAGCTCGAAAATGGTATGCTTTATCAAACATACCTCGAAGCCGACGTATCGGAAAAAGAAGGCTTTGAATCCGTGCCGATTCGAGCGTCCGGCGAAGAGAAAATCGCAATTTGCTACGATGGAAGACTCTACGCTGATCCGCAGAGCGATGATCGAAACCGATCGGACGAAGAGCGGCTTATCGATCTCTACAGGAAGCATGGGTCATCACTGGTCGATCACATCGGTGAGGGCATTTTTTCGTTTCTCATCATACATGGCACGCGATTTCTGATCGGTCGAGATCTGCTCGGAATCAAAACGCTTTTTTACGGATACCGGGAAGGAGCTCTGTATGTGGCATCCGAGCTCAAGTGCCTGATGCATCTGGTTGATGAAATACGTGAATTCCCTCCGGGGAGTTGCATGGATGAAAGCGGAACGATCAGGAATTTTGCACGTTTACCGGGCAAACGGCCACAACCGACGACGATGTCGCCCGAGCACATCAGCAGCGATATACGAAGAATACTCGGATCGCGGGTGGAACATGCACTCGAGCGGTACGGAAACGCGGTGTCGCTTTTGAGCGGAGGGCTCGACAGCAGCATCATCGCATGGGATGTCGGCCGGGTAATGCGGGAACGCGATCCGGCTTCGACGCTTTCTACGTTTTCTATCGGGACCGGGGCGGGAACCGATCGTAAAAACGCGCGTCTTATGGCCGACAGCATCGAGAGCGATCATCACGAGTATGTGCTTTCCGAAAGCGAAATGATCGATCTTCTCCCCGAGGTCATTTACTATCTCGAATCTTTCGATCCTTCTCTCGTACGAAGCAGCATTGCGAATTATGTGGTCACGAGAGAAGCCCGTCGTAACGGTGCAGCGGTTGTTTTTTCCGGGGAGGGAGGTGATGAGCTATTTTGCGGGTATGCGCATCTGGCGGATGTAACACCGGAAGAGCTCTATCGGTATCAAATCGAGGCTTTCAAAAGCCTGCACAACGTCGCGGCATTGCGGCTCGACCGCATGAATCTGTGCCATTCAATACAGGTGGCGGCGCCGTTGATTTCGGATGAGCTTCTCGATCTCGCACTTCGTATTCCTGCGGAATACCTGATTGCGGCCGGCGATGACGGGAGAAAAATCGAGAAGTGGATATTCCGCGAAGCATATCGGGATGTACTCCCGAAAGAAATATGGAGACGAAAAAAGCAGGAGTTTTCCCAAGGCTCGGGATCGGCCGATTTTCTTTCTACCTATTTTGATCATGAGATCCCCGATCGAGAGCTCGATAGTATGCGTACGCAGTTTCCTTTTCTTCGCAGCAAAGAGGAAATGTACTATCTGCGGATCTTTCGAAGGACTTATGACGATCCATCCGCTATCGCTACCGTCGGACGGTGGACGAGCACGTAAACGTAACCGATCCGACGGATAACGATCGGATTTTCGATTATTGAGTTACTTTGGATCGAATGACCGGGCTGCAGCACTCGCTACCGGCGCCCACTACGCCGTTTCGGGAGATTGATGCGGTAGATAGAAATACGATGCATCGAGGATCGCCAGACCGATCTGAGATCTCCCTTCCTGCAAGTAGCTTCCGTACGGCTCGGTTCGCGATGTCCCGCCACCGTACCCCTCGTACCACATGTAGTACCGTCCGTTGACCGGTGCAACTGTGGTAAACCAGATCGCCCCCTCGTCCCATTCACCTTCAGCTCCCCGGGAAAAAATCGGATTTCCGGTATACTTGGTCCAGTGAACGAGATCGTTGGAAACGGCAAGACCTGCATCGTGAGGGTAGTCGTCATATCGAGATGACCCGCAGTAGACCATGCAGTAGCGGCCCGACTCGAAAAAGATCCGGGGTGTTTCAACCGTATGCGAATCCCAGGTGCCCTCTCTCCCGGCAGGAAGAACCGGTTCGGCTTGGGGCTGTCGGTAGGAGAACCCATCTTCCGAAACAGAAAGATGAATCTGAAATCCCCCGGCTCCGTGCCGTTTCTTCCAGTAGTAGAGATAAAAGGTCCCGTCGCGGTAGACGATCTCCGGGCCACCGCCGATAACGACCGGATTATCCGGGTGTTTTGAAAACTCTATACCGTCGTTCGATGTAGCGAGACATACCGAGCGTGAACAACTCGGTGAGACCGCGGAGTAATACAGATAGACCGTGTCGTCGACGAGGACGGTCGCCGGGTCGAGCGCATGCGTTTCGTCGGGTTCACCGTCTCCGCCTACATCAATGACAGGTTCTGCCGAAACGTCCCATCGGACACCGTCGAAACGATCTACCGCGCACCGGCCGACACCAATTCTGTCGTGACCGTCTTTCTGTCCTCGGAAGTAGAGGTGATACATATCTCCGAACCGAAAAAGATCGGGATTCGCGGTTTGGGATTCCATCCACGTGCCGTGAACCGCCGGTAGAATCGGGTTCGCGGGGTGACGTTTCCAGTCGAATGAAGACGCTTTATTCATACAATCGGGTGGCTCCTTACTACTAATCCGAAAATTGTGGATTTTAGTATAGCCCGGAAGTCCGGGTTTTTGTACGTCATTGCCTTTTTGTTTACTTTTTTTTGGTTTCACTTGCCAATTATCCTGCAACCGTACTATGAGTTAGTCAAACCAAAACGGGGAGTGTATGATTTCCGAGCAACGAGGAGGGGCTCCGCAACGCCGCCGAACGTGCGCTGAAAGAGGCCGAGCGATACGCCCCGTCCGCAGAGACGTTTTCCACGCTCGCCGACTCTGTCCGACGATTCGGCGGCAGACGCGCCGTCCCGGGTACCGGGGTCGGTATCTCGATTCCCCGTGAGGAGGAATGGCTTTCGGTGGTGTTGCTCGATCCCGATATCGTCGGGAAATTACTCGATGCACAGGTCGAAGCGGCGAAAAAAAATATCGGCGTCATGGCCGAGCTCGGACTCAGATACTGCTTCGGTGGAGGAGATTTTGCCGGTACTCGAGGGCCGTTCTATTCACCGGAGTCTTTCCACAGTCTGATGCTACCGCGGCTCGAAAAAATCTCGGCGGCCTGTCACTCTTCCGATTGCCTTCATCTGTTTGCGAGCGACGGAGATCTCTGGCCGGTCGCCGACGATTTGTTCGGAGAGTCCGGCGTCGATGGTTTCTACGAAGTCGACCGGAACTTTATGGCGGTGCCTGACCTCAGAGCGCGATTTTCGGCTCTCGTACTACTCGGCGGTATCAGAAGCGAAGTACTTCATACCGGCTCGGTCGACGATGTGCGCCGTGAAGCAGGAAGCGCCGTCGAGTATGCGCGTGAGGCCGGCGGGTGTATCGTGGGCTGCAGCAATTACGTCGTTACGGGAACTCCCGAGATCAACTTTTGGACGATGATGGAAGAATTGGACAAAAATCGTTGACGGAATTCGTTCCCGACGATGAATATATAATGAGTTATACGATAGGAGCAGAATATGATTAGAATCGGAGTAGTAAACATCGATGTTTCACATCCAAAATCGTGGGCGACTTTGATGGCTGAAGATGATCGGGCCCGGTACACGGCGGTCTACAACGATGGATTCCGGGAAGATGATGAGGTCGAAGCCTTTATGAAGACCTTTGGTGTGGAGACTCGATGCAACAGCGTGGAAGAGCTTGCCGAAAATGTCGATGTCGTGTTCGTTCAGGCGTGCAATTGGGACAAGCATATAAGCTACGCCAAAAAAGTGCTCGACGCGGGAAAACCGGTGTTTATCGACAAACCGATCGTAGGATCGTTGAGCGATTGTAAGGAGCTCGAACAGCTCGCGAATTCGGGAAAAACGATAATCGGTTCTTCTTCGGCTCGCTACGCAGACGAGATCGTCGAGTTTGCTTCCAAGCCCGAATCTGAGCGCGGGAAAATCATGCATGTGTATGGGACTTCGGGAGTAGACGAATTCAATTACGGGATCCATATTGTCGAGGCCTTCGGAGGACTTCTCGGAACTGGAGCGGTCGCAACGCGATTTACCGGTTCTTCGTCGGTTGAAGCGATGAAAGCGGAGACATTTCATGTCGATTTCGGTTCCGGGCTCGGTGCAACATATACAACCTTCGAAGGGATGTGGATGCCGTTTCATCTGGTTATCATGACGACTTCCGGTACATTTCATATAGAAATCGACACCAAAGGTATTTACCGGGCGATGCTTGATCGAATTTTCGATTTCTTCGAAACCGGAGAAAACAGACTGGCCTCGATCGAAGCACTGACTGAATCGGTAAAGATCATGCTTGCAGGAAGGCTTTCTCGCGAACGGGGCGGAGAAACGGTTCGGCTCGATGCGATACCTGATTCGGATCCCGGCTTCGACGGCGATGCTTTCGAGAAAGTATACGCGGCAAAAGCGAAAAAGATATATCTTACCTAGTCGATCCGACCGGTCGGGAATAACGGCATTTCCGGTCGGCCGAGCGTAGATGGATAGGGGATGGAAATTCCACTCGATTCGATCATTCAAGCCTACGGGTTATCGTCCTCCGCGTCCTTGAAACCGGCGAAAGGCGGAACTGCCGGAACCGGAGGAATCATCACCGACGGAAGCGCTTGCTATTATCTCAGACAGCGTAGCGCCGAGCATGCCGCGGAGTCATCGATTCGCTACGAGCATCACATACTCGATGTATTGAGTACGGCATCCGTTCCTGTTCAGGTACCGTTATCGACACGCGACGGCAGTAGCTACTGCAAAGCAAACGGGATGATCTTTGAGTTGACACGTTTTGTCGAAGGCGAGCCGTTTACCGCAGGCGACCGCAAAGAGCTGCGATCGCTCGGACGGGTGACCGGGAGGTTTCACAAGGCGTGCAGGCAAATCGAGACCGGAAAACCCGATCGGGATCGGGAGGACGATCCACGAAGGCTCCGAAGCGAATTGCTGGAATACCTCGAGCTCGATGATGCCGACGCTTCGAACCTCTCGGATCGGCTCGACCCGACGAGCCGGTTTGCGGAGCGCGCGAGCGAGCTCGATACGCTTGTCGGAAGAATTGATCGGTACTTGCAGATGCTTGGCGAACGCGCTCCGTCACAGATATATGAAGTACTTCCGCAAAGCATCATCCACGGGGATCTTCACACCGGAAACGTGCTTTTCCGTGATCGGTGCGTTGCGTCGCTTTTTGACTTCGACTGGATGAATCGCCAGGAGTGTATAAGAGATGTGGGCGACGGATTGCTTTTCTTTGCAGGCCTTCCGGATACGACGCCGTCTGCATCGGATCTGTGGGCACTCACCTCGGAGATTCGGCTCGACGAAAATTTGACTGAAGTTTTCATAAACGGCTATAACGAAGAACGTCCCCTGAGCGATGCCGAATTACGGGCGCTTCCGATGGCCATGGGATGTCGCTGGTTACAGATCCGGATTCGTGGAATGCGCAAGCTCGGCCTGAGCGACCGACCGGGTTTTCTCGATCGCGGAAACCTTCTCGATATTCTCGATACGATCCTTTCGTTCGAGCTTTAGCGACTATTCGTCAGGTAGCGATTCCCAATCGATTTCCACTCCTACCTTGCCCGCCAACTCTTCCATGACTTTATCACCGTGGTACAGTAGCTCCGCCGACGAGACCTCAACGCCGTCGTTGACTGCGGAAAATCTGAACGCCTTGTGATGCGGCGCGCTTACATTTCGGACTTCGCCGTTTGCGGTATTTTCGAGCTCGAGCGTCCCATTGCAGGCACATACGTAGGTATTGGAAGGATCCTCTACACGAATATAAAACACCGTTCCCCGTACGCCGCCCACCACCGTCGGCGTTTGAACCGAAAAGGAACCACGCTCACCGATCGTCTGAAGCTTATCGAGCACCAGCCCCGCAGCTCCGAACTTGAGATCGATGTTCTTTGTATCGGCGTCGATAGAAATCGTTGCTACCGTATTTTCCGCTAGCCTGAATATTTTGCGTCCTCCAAACGTGATTTCGCATCGAGATGCGGAACCGGTCTGTACGCGTGAGCCGATCTCTACGATTTGACCGAGCTCGGGTACTTCCCCGTTTATCAAAACGCTCCCTTCGGTATACACCAGCTTTGGTCTCACGTTATCGAGTATTTGCGCTCGTTCCTCTTCCTGGCCGCCTTCACCGTATGCCGATGTGACGGTGATAAATAACAGA
>CAYLZA010000139.1:0-6793 GCA_964387575.1 uncultured Spirochaetales bacterium
TTTGTTTCCGCGCAGGAACAGCACGGCTGCTTCCGAGAAGGCCCACCGCAGGTGAACGTTACCGATCTTGTTGTGTCCGCCTTTCATCCGCTTGTATCCTTTCGACGTTGAGTATCGTCAACGCCGAAGCGTTTCCGGCGGAAGCCGCATCGCGCAGCCCCTCTGCGTTGCTCCTTATCCCGGCAGGGGTTTTGCGGCAGCTCATCGATCGAGATAGTACCTGGAGAAACTATGTCTTTTCCATTTACCACCGTCGCCTGTCAGGACTCATCGGACTGATAGAGGAAGTTGTCTTCGGGAAGCTGGACCTGCGGCTGGCGGAGCTGCTGCTGGAGCTCGGGACCGAATCCGATTCGACCGTTCGCACCACGCACCAGGAACTTGCCGAGGAGCTGGGGTCGTCGCGGGAGGTAGTGAGCAGGCTCCTCAAAGATTGGGAGCGGCGAGCGTTGGTTGAGCTCCGACGGGGAAACGTCGGAATTCGAGATCGCCGGGGCGTGACTTAGTCACAGACGGCTCCCGGTCGCCTCACTATATTAACGTTAGGATTATTCCTTTGGAGGGAACACATGGTCAAAAATATGGGTGGTATCGACAGAGTAGTGAGGACGGTTCTGGCGGTCGCGTTTATCGCCGCCGCAATCAGTCTCGGCGGCTTGTACTGGATCCTGGGAGCGCTCGGCGCTATATTCCTGGTGACGGCAGCGACGAGCTCCTGTGCGCTGTATTTGCCGTTCGGTATCAGCACACGTAAGAAATCGGCGGAATAGGGAGTAGCTATTACGCTCCGATCAAGCGCAATTACACACCCTTTTCATATTGATTGTCTGAAAGTGACTACTCAGAGCAGGTAGGCGATCGCCGTCGATGCTCCTTGACCCACAGTGTGTGGTACGTCACGCCTGCTCACAAGAGCGCTGGCGGATATCACCGCGCATGCACGCCCAGATCACCTGCGCCAGCCGGATTGTTCAGTGTCGCACTCCGGGGTTCTTGTCCAGCGAGCCTCCCTTCGGAGCCAGACAGACTGTCCGGCGAGTGGCCGGCCTGAAGGATCCGCTCAACCCGATTGCGCGCCTGGCCTATGCACAGTACACTTGCCCCATGGATGTCCTGCAAAAGCTCAGGAAGAATGGAATCCCTGTCGACATCGAGCGCATCGCGGCCATTGCCGAGGCGTACTCGGTTAAGGAGATCTCGGTTTTCGGTTCTTCCCTCCGCGACGACATGACCGGGGAAAGTGACATTGACCTCCTTGTTACGTTCAAAGAAGGAGCGGCAGTGTCGTTGTTTGACCTTATGGGGCTGGAAGAGAAGCTATCTCAGCTCTTCGGGCGTCCAGTGGACATCGTCGAACCTGATTCCCTGACTAACCCTATCCGACGCCGCGCTATACTGTCCACAAAGCAGCGCCTCTATGCAGCAGCTTAACAAGCGCGATCTGTCGTATCTTCTGGACATGCTGCGTTGCTGTCGCGATGTCATGGAGTTCACATCGACGGTCGCCTGCGAGGAGTTCGAACGCGACAAGATGCGCAGATACGCAACCGGGCGGCAACTCGAGACGCTCGGCGAAGCAGCGAATCACGTTCCAGCGCGCGTGCAGACATTCCTCCCGGCAGTTGAGTGGCACAGGATCAGAGGCCTTCGGAACAAACTCGCCCATGACTACGGGGAGATCCTTGCTCAAAGGGTGTGGCTTATCGCAACAGACAACGTTCCCAGACTGAGATCTCAACTGGAATCGATCGAGCAGCTCCGTCAAACCATGGAAGGTCAGGACCGTGAATGACTGGCGCCGCCAACCCGCAACTCGTACACTGAAGAACGGTGGCGCCGGCGCCGTGGTACTCGGCTTCCCTGGAGCAGCCTAACATCGGGGTCGACGAGACGCCGAACCGGAAGTCACCTCGGTGATGGTGTGGACGGTTGCGACGGAGGATGGTCCGTGATAGGCGGCGCTCGTCACCCGGGCGTTGGGCTCGTTGAAGAATACAATTTTGGCTTGACAAACCATATTGATGTAATTACAATGTATACACGCTAAATAGGAGGCGGCTCATGAGGGCACGTGTTATCAAAATTGGTAATTCCCAGGGATTGCGCATTCCAAAGCCCATTCTTGAACAAACGGGGATAATGGACGCTGTTGACATAGAAGTTGAGAAAAACCAGATTATTATTCGACCAGTTAAATATGCTCGGGAAGGATGGGATAAGGCCTTTAAAATGATGCGGGAAAAAGGCGATGACGAGATCCTTATCGATGATATTGATGTTTCAAATTCATGGGACGCCGAAGAATGGCAGTGGTAGTAAAACGCTTTGACGTTAACTTGGTAAGTCTCGATCCGACTGTTGGGTCTGAAATTCAGCAGACCAGACCGTGTTTGGTTATATCACCGGATGAAATGAACGAGCATATTCGAACCGTCATCATTGCTCCCATGACCTCTACCAGTAACAATTATCCAACGCGTGTTCCATGCATTTTCAGAAAGAAACATGGTCATATCGTATTAGATCAGATTCGAACAATAGATAAAGAACGCTTGATTAGGAAGCTTGGAACGATTGATTCAAAGGCTCAGTTGGAAGTCGTATCAGTGTTGCAGAGGATGTTCGCATTTTAAAGAGCGCCCAACAACGGCGTTCTGTCGGACTCGCTTCGCTCGCCGCCGATTAGCGACGCCATCATCATTGTTGACGTCATGTCATTCTCGACTGCCGTTGTCATTGCCACCGCTCGGGGTGCCGGCGTGTATCCTTATTAATCACCCTGAAGCTGATTTCAGTCATGGAATTTGCCCGGAATGTAGGAATACGAAACGAACAAAAAGAACGGAGCGTCCTTTTTGTTCGCCTCTTGCATATATTCGATCGATCGCATGGTCCTCAACATATGCACTCTTTCGACAGATTTAATTACACGGGTAACCACAATTACCAAAAAATAGATTGGTTTTTGCACGGAAAATCCTCTATTTAATCGATTTCAGCTGCATAACCTGACTATTTACATCAGTATTACGTCCCAAAAACGGCTGAATATCGCTGGAATTGAACATTTTCTCGTCACTTTTAACGTTGACCAGAAATAAAGAAAGAATTACGATAATAAATCACTTACTCACGTAACCACTTTTCAGGAGGAAAAAATGAAAAAACTGTTACTCGTATCGGTACTTATCATGATCGGCACGTTCGTCTTCGCCGCCGGTCAGCAGGCAACCGATGAATCGGCAGTCGCGCAGGAGGCGGAGCCTAAGGTATTGACGATCGGCATGGATTCGGATCCGGTCGCTTTTGATCCGGCGCTGGTGTCCGACGGGAATTCGGCTATGGTTATCAAGGAAACTATGGAAGGTTTGATGGCGTTCGAGTCAGGAACCGGAAAATTGATTCCCTGGTTGGCAAAGGACTACACGTTTACCGACGAAGGAAAGGTCGTAACGTTCACACTGCGGGAGAATGTAACGTTCCACGATGGAACACCGTTTGACGCTGAAGCAGTCAAGTACAATTTCGAGCGTCAAATGCCCGACAACAAGACCGAAGAAATGCCCAATGCAGGGACGATATTCGGAAATGTAGAAAAAGTAGAGGTGCTTGGAACGTATCAGATTCGGATAACGCTCAAATCAAGGGACGTAACGTTTCTGACCAGCCTCGCACTGAACCCGGGCTGCGAAATGGTTTCACCGAAGGCGTTCGAAGCTGATCCGGAAGCATTTAAAAAGCACCCGGTCGGAACCGGCCCATACCGCTTTGCGACGTACGTTGAAGGGCAATACGTTTCACTCAAAGCGAACGAAGAATACTGGAACGGACGGGCAAAATGCGATGAGATCGTTTTCAAGATTATTCCCGACAGCGCGGTCAGAACGAGTGAGCTTATCGCGGGCAGTATCGATATTCTGCAGTCGGTCGATCTCAACAGCGTCAGTCAGCTCGAGAACACCGCCGGTGTTGAAGTAAAAAGCACTCCCGGAGCAACGATCAGCTATATTGCTCTCTACTCGAACAAAGAACCGTTTAACAACAAGAAAGTCCGACAAGCACTCTTCATGGGTGTCGACCGGGAGGCGATCGTTACCGGCTTGTATGGAAACAACGCGGTTGTCTCGAAGGGATTCATTCCGCCGACGACGCTCGGATACTCGGACGATCTCGAGCCGTTTGCCTATGATCCTGACAACGCACAGCAGCTTCTCTCCGAAGCCGGTTACGGCAATGGATTGTCGGTTACCATGCTCGCCTACAATGTGACCAAGAACTACAATCCGGCCGGTGAACGGCTCGCAATTGCGATACAGGATAATCTGAAGAAAATCGGTGTTGATGCCGAAGTCGTGGTAAAACCGTGGAACGAATTCGTCAGCGAGCTTTTCGATGAAAATCCGACTGGACATGCAATCCAGATAGGATGGGGAAGCACGATCAACGATCCGGCAGACTTTGCTATGCTTCTCGAATCGAAAAACGTCGGAACCGGATTGAACTTTGCGGATTGGGAGAACGAGACGTACGACCAGCTCGCGGACAAGGCCAAAAAAACAGGTGATCTCGAGGAACGGGAAGCGATCTACATCGAAATGCAACAGTTGGCAAACGAAGAGTGTCCGTGGATTCATATGAGTCACAGTAAAGATTTCTACGCCTATAGCGACAACGTCATCGGGTATGCAGGTGGCATTACCGGAACGAAATACTATACGGTGGATAAAAAATAACGGTAAAAAGCCGTTTCCACCGTTACCACAGGATATGACGTAGTGTAACACACAGTGGGCACGCCTCCGGCTGCCCACTATTTATGCAAATCGTGCTATCGGACGAGCAGGAGAAATATCCGTGTTTCGATATATCGCCAAACGACTACTCATGCTCGTTCCGGTTTTGTTTGGAATCGTGACGATTGTGTTTATCGTCATGAGGCTTTTTTCTCCCGATCCCGCGGCAATGATGCTCGGGAAGTACGCCGGCGGAGACGCAATCGAAGCATTAAGGCAAAAACTCGGACTCGATCAACCGGTTTGGAAGCAGTACATAATCTTTATCGGAGATGTAATTCGCGGCGATTTCGGTGATTCGCTCTTCTCGAAAACGCCGGTTTTTCGCGAGATTATGATCCGATTTCCCGCGACACTCGAGCTTGCCTTCATAAGCATCATCATATCCTCGATATTCGGAATCCTCATCGGGACCATCTCTGCGGTAAAACAATACTCGATATTCGATTATACCGCGATGTTTGTGGCGCTCGTCGGGGTATCGATCCCGATATTCTGGCTGGCGCTCATGCTGATACTTGGATTTGCCGTCAATTTACACTGGCTCCCGGTGTCGGGACGACTCGATATCGGCGTGGATATCGCGTCCATAACCGGATTTTACATCTTCGACAGCATAATCACGGGAAACACAGAAGCATTGATCAGCTCGATACGGCACATAATACTTCCAGCGATCAGTCTCGCCGTAGCCACGACCGCATTAACGGCACGAATGACGAGAACCACGATGCTCGAGGTTATCCGGCAGGATTATATGCGTACCGCCCGTGCAAAGGGCCTGAGCAATGCGAAAGTCATTATTAAACATGGACTGCGTAACGGTATGATTCCGATAATTACGATCATCGGTCTTCAGCTCGGGACACTGATGGGTGGTGCCGTGCTGACGGAGACGATTTTCTCGTGGCCTGGAGTTGGTAACTATATTGTAAAAGGAATTATGTCTTCCGATTATCCTGTAGTGCAGGCCGGCGCGGTTCTGGTGGCTACCGTATTCGTACTGGTAAATCTTCTCGTCGATATTCTGTACGCATTTATCAATCCTCGTATACGATACACCGGCAGGAACAAGTAGATGGATGTACAAGCCGAGTCTCTCGTGCTCGAGACAAAACGTTCAGCCTTCGCTCTTTTCTGGAATCGGCTCAAAAAGAACAAACTTGCGATTGCGAGTCTGTTCGTCTTGATTGCGCTTTCGGTAATGGCTATATCGGCACCGCTTATTGCACCGTATGATCCGTATACGACGGACATGACTGCGGTGATTCAAAAACCCGACGCGAATCATCTTCTCGGTACTGATGATCTTGGCCGAGATATGCTCAGTCGAATTATCTACGGATCGAGAATTTCGCTTCGAGTCGGATTCCTGGCCGTAGCAATATCGATGTTGGCGGGAACGATCATCGGATCAATAGCAGGATACTTCGGCGGTACTACCGACAACGTCGTAATGAGAATTATGGACATGCTGATGGCGTTTCCGCCGATTCTCCTGGCAATCGTGTTTATGAGCGCATTAGGTAAAGGGATCGAAAATGCGATACTGGCTATAAGCATCGTCGGGGTTCCGGGATTCTCGCGAATCGTCAGGGGGTCGATTCTTGCGGCGAAGGAAAACGACTATGTCGAGGCGGCACGAGCGTCCGGATGTAACGATCTTCAGATCATTTTTATCCATCTATTACCAAACATTCTTGCGCCGATAATTGTCAATGCGACCATGTCGATTTCAGCTGCAATTCTGCAAACCGCAGCGCTCGGATTTCTCGGGCTCGGCGTTAAGCCGCCGACTGCTGAATGGGGATCGATGCTCGCAACCGGACGGGCGTATATTTTCAACGCCCCTCATCTCATAACGTATCCGGGTATTGCAATCTCGATTACGGTTCTGGCGTTCAACCTGCTCGGTGACGGGCTACGAGACGCGCTCGATCCGAGATTAAAGCAGTAGAACACCGGTGTACAGGCGGACGATAAACTGATGAAGGGTCAAA
>CAYLZA010000140.1:0-6732 GCA_964387575.1 uncultured Spirochaetales bacterium
TTTTCGGATATCGAGGCGCACCTCGAAGACCTCAAAGAGCGGTATAAAATAACCGGTATTTATCTGTTGGGTGTTCAAAGGCGAGGTACCAATCGAGAGGATTGGGCCCCGGGTGCCACCTCACCATCCCCGTTTTCACCGCTTGATCTAACCGAAATCGAGCCGCAACTCGGCGGTAAGAGCGAGTTTACAAGCCTGATCAATCGGGCGCACGAGCTCGATCTCAAAGTAATCGTGGATATCATGCCGCATGTCAACAGAGGCTCCGACAGGATTCCCGATGAGTGGGGAGTACAATGCTACGACGACAGCGGGAATCTGGTGGTACGCGCCTCGACCGATGGACGATACGGCAGCTGGAACGATGGAAAGCTCCTCAATTACCGGCTGTTTTCGGTCTGGACGTGGATAGCGGAGTCGATCCGGACGCTGGTACAGGATTACGGTATCGACGGTGTGCGTTTCGACACCGCGCACGCGGTTCCGATCATGATGAAACGCAACAATTTTCCGTATGTCTATCAGGAAAAACGCGCTCCTCGTAAAATGCTCGAAGGTACGATCGTTTTGAACGACAGAGAGGACGATCACTTCATTACAACGAGCTACTACGATTCCGCTTGTCGTGACTCGATTGCGTGTCCGTTTTACACATATCTCAATCGATCAATGCAGGTCGTGCTCTCCGAGACACAAAAAGACTATTTTGTGTTCTTTGCCGAGTGTTACTGGGGGCGTGAACGTTTTTTATCTCGGTCGGGAGTTTTTCCTTACAACTCCGCGTTGTTTAAAATATGCGAAAACATACTCCACGGTACGAGTGATGTTCGCGAAATCTATCATCTGTATGATCACTACTACGCGCAAACCCTTCCCGAAGGTACCGAGATGGTCGGCATACTCGGAAATCACGACGAACGCCGCGCGCTCAATACTTTCGGGGAGCGCGGGGTTCGCGCGGCGGTTGGATTTATAACGTTTATGAGCTCGATCGTCCTCGACTATGAAGGCAGCGCCGAAGGTGAATCGTGGAAGGTGTTTATGGACAACATCTTCGTCAATTGGAATCGGTTCGAGGAAGCTTCTCAGCGGAGCTTCGAGCCGTTTTATAAGGAAATATATCAATTTCACCGCGAGTGCAGGGGACGAAGCCACCTTCTGTGGGGCGAAAACAATCACGCGGCAACGGCACTGCGTAGTTGTGAATCCGGGCTCTGGATAGGAGCATTCAATTTTTCGCAGTCGAATCAGCACGTGACGATGCACTTCGAAGACCCTCGTCTGCCGATTGACGAGAATACCCTCTATCGGTTGGTTGATCCGGTATATTCAGCCGTTACCGGGAGACACGGATACTACGACGGCGTGGAGCTCAAAGCAAGTAGAATAGAGACTGATGTTCCGTATACCGACCGATTCAAGTTCCTCGTGCTCGAACGAAGACCATCATCCGAGGCGAGGCTTTCCGATGTGCTCCGCGATTCGTTTTCCAGAATTCGTTATGTCGACGGTCACAAACGCGTCTGCGCAAACAGAGCATTTAGAGAAGTAGCTTCGCGACTGAGCTCATATGAAGAAGTCAAATCGTTTCTCGAAAGCACCTTGATTCCGCTGTTCGCCGATGGGAAAGAGGAGGTTGTGCTCGGATTGAAGCGGATATTCTTTCACGCAAGCACCGACGGAAGTGATGTAATCGTTCGCAAAACGACCTCCGCCGACGCGACCGCCTCGCCGGAGGCAAGCACGATTATCGAGAAACTCGCCGTCGAGAAGGATTCGATGATCGCGGACATCGGAAGAGAGCTCAAGCGTCACAACGCTCGAGGGCCGATCGTATTCGTGACCGCAGAAGCCGATCCATTCTCGAAATCGGGCGGTCTTGCAAGCGTCCTGTTCGAGCTTCCCCGTGAGCTCGCCCGTCTCGGAGAGACGGTCTATGTCATAACGCCGAAATACCGCTCCGGAACCGACGCCGGCGTCGCTAAAATGAACGAAGCGATTGCTGAGCACGGAATCGAATACACCGGTCGAAATGTGAATTTCTTTATCGAGGACACGGAGTATTCGGTAGGAGTGCATGCGGGATCCATTGACGGAGTGCGATATTTCCTACTCGACCACTATGAATTCTTCGATGGACTGTATTGGGGATACACAGGAGAAGAGCGGTTGCGAAAAAGAGTCGCTCTCTCGAGAAGCGCGGTTGAAGTAATGCTTTCGTTCGATATCCCCCCGCTTTTCATTTTTTCGAACGATGCCTTCACCGGAATAGTCCACGGCATCATCAAAGGCGATCCGCACTACGCACATAATCCTGCGTTCAAACGTACTTCGTATTTTCATATCATCCACAACGGCGGCTGGCAGTACTTCGACACCGTACACCGATGGGAGCACGGAAAGGATCTGTTCTCCGTTTTCAACCTACCCGAGCACGAATCGGGGATGTTTACCGATCCGCATGATTCATCGAGGATCAATCTCATGGCGGCCGGGATACGGTATGCGGATAGATCGGTAACCGTAAGCCCGTCATACGCGGCCCAGCTCCAGGTGGCGGGCGACGGACTCGAAAGCGTTCTGACCGATATAATCGGAATCAATAATGCAATATCTCCTGATTACGGCAGACGCGCACGACATGCTTTCAATCGGTCCGGTATTGTCCGGGAATGGTATCGGCCGCTCAAGGAGCATATCGAAGCAAACGACCATCTCCGGAGCACGATTGAAACGCGTTATCCGGAGCTGCTCGAAGGCCCTGAAGCGCATCGAGAGGTTTCCTCGACTCGTCGCCGCGATCTTTTGGAGAGGCTTCGCAGTAAGCTGCTGTTGCAGATTGCCTATGGGCTCGAGGTAGATCCGGATCGACTGCTCGCGCTGATGTTACACCGCGTTGCGGATCAGAAGGGCTACCAACTCGTACTCGAAGCGTCCGAGGGAATCATTTCAACCCTCGGATATCAGTTGATAATCGGCGGCCCGGTCAATTGGGAAGATGAAGCATCTCGCGGGCTCGCGGAAGGGATGAATACGCTGGCCGAATACTATCCGGCCGACGTTTCGGTTCGACTCGGTTTTCAGGATGTGCGAGTGCCGCTTCTCGGTTCCGACGTATTTCTCATGCCGTCGAGGCATGAGCCGGGGGGAATTTCTCAGCTGGAAGCTCTCGCAACCGGGTGCCCGGTTATTGCACGCGCAACGGGTGGTCTTCGTGACACGATCCATCCATTTACCAAAAAAAGAAGAGCTCTTTCGGGAAACGGTATTCTTTTTACCGACTACGCCGCTGGAGCGCTCTACGATGCGATGAATCGTTTTGCGGAGCTGTGGAACGGGCTCGACGAGATGCAGCGGGTCAGGACTCGACTAAACATAAAAAAAACCGTCAAATACTGGGACGAACCGGCAGTGCGCTATCTTCGCGCGAGTTACGGTTACAAGGAGATTATTCGATGAACATAAGCCAATTCAAAGTACGTCCGAATATACCGGCAGCTCTCGAGCCTTTGAACGAGATAGCGCACGACCTCTGGTACAGTTGGAATTTCGACGCAATCATGCTCTTCATCAGGCTCGATTTCGATACGTGGATGGCATCCAACCAGAATCCGGTTCGCACCATTGCATACGCTTCACAGGAACGGCTCGAGGAGTTGGCGAATGACGATTCCTATCTCGCCGCGCTATCGAGCGTGTATGAAAAAATGAAACGCTACCGCGAGCGTGATGTCTGGTACAAAGAGACGGAGGCTGAAATTACCGCATACTTCTCGATGGAGTACGGTCTCGACAAAAGCCTTCCGACCTATTCGGGCGGATTGGGTGTATTGAGTGGAGATCACCTAAAAACATCCTCCGACCTCGGTATACCGCTGGTAGGAGTCGGCCTTCTCTACAGACAGGGCTATTTTCAGCAGTATCTCAACGCCGACGGCTATCAACAGGAGTCGTATCCGGAAAACGACTGGTCGACGATGCCGGTAACGCGATGTACCGACGCCGACGGTAATCAACTGAGCATTTCGGTCGATATCGGTGAGCGAACGGTGAAGGCGGCTATTTGGAAAGTACGTGTCGGCCGCGTTACGCTCTATCTCCTCGACTCGAATATACCGGAAAACAACGAGCGGGACAGAACGATAACCGCAACCCTCTACGGAGGCGACCGGGAAACCAGAATCCGCCAGGAGATCCTGCTGGGAATGGGCGGGATACGTGCACTCGAAGCGCTCGAAATAGAGCCTGCGGCATTTCATATGAACGAAGGGCACAGCGCTTTTCTCGCGCTCGAACGAATTCGATCGCTCATGAAAAAACACTCGCTTTCGTTCGATGAGGCGCGACAGATCGTGTGGGCGACAAACGTTTTCACGACTCACACACCGGTACCCGCAGGAAACGAGCGTTTCGAGCCGAAACTGATCGAACGGTATTTCGGTGGGATGGAGCAGGAGCTCGGTATAGATTGGAAACGGTTTATGTCGATGGGAAGGGAAAATCCCGACGATGATCTCGAGCACTACTGCATGACGGTGCTGGCACTGCGAATGTCCACGTATTCGAACGCCGTAAGCCGTCTTCACGGTAGAGTGACGAGAAATATGTGGAAACGAATATGGCCTGGACATCCGGAGATGGAGATTCCGATCGAGCATGTTACAAACGGAATTCACCCGAGAACCTGGATATCGCATGACATGCTCGATCTTCTCGATAGATATTTCGGTCCTCAGTTCCAGGAAGAGTCGCACAATCTCGCTATATGGGAACGAATTGACCGTATTTCGGACGAGGAGTTGTGGCGAACTCACGAAAGGAGACGCGAACGGCTGGTTGCATTTGCCCGTTCACATGCAAAAGAGCAACTGTCCAAAAAAGGAGCGACCGCCGGACAGATCGCACAAGCCGAAGATGTCCTCTCCCCGTACGCCTTAACCATAAGCTTCGCCAGAAGATTCGCTACATACAAACGGGCCACCCTTCTTTTTCGCGATCCCGATCGTCTCATACGGCTTCTCACGGATAACGATCACCCGGTCCAGCTCATTTTCGCGGGGAAAGCGCACCCGCACGATGCCGGCGGGAAGGAGCTGATTCGGAATCTATATCATTTCTCATCGAGACCGGATATCCGAAGCCGTATCCTGTTCATGGAGAATTACGATATATCGATAGCAAAGTATTTGCTTTCCGGAAGTGATTTGTGGCTGAACACTCCGAGACGACCGATGGAGGCAAGCGGTACGAGCGGGATGAAAGCGGCGATGAACGGCGTACTCAATCTGTCGGTTCTCGACGGTTGGTGGGATGAAGGATACGATCCGAGCATCGGCTGGCCGATCGGGAACGGCGAGGAATACACCGATCACGAACAACAGGATGAAATCGAAAGTAAAGCGCTCTACGATTTGTTGGAGCGGGAAATCGTCCCATCATTTTACGAACGCGGGAGAGACGGCCTCCCGCGGGAGTGGATCGCAAAAATGAAAGCGTCGATGGCATCGGTCGGAGAGCAGTTCAGCAGCCACCGAATGGTCATGGAATACACGAATCGCTACTATCTGCCCGCGACCAAATATTCGAGCAAGCTCGCAAAAAACGACTTCGGTGAAGCAAAGGAGCTTGCCTCGTATCTCGACCGGATTCGATCCGCGTGGGGAGATATCGGAATCGAAAAAGTCAACACTTCATCAAAGGATGATCTCAAGGTAGGTGATACGCTCGAGGTTTCGGCGGAGATCAAGCTCGGTTCGATAAAGGTTGATGAGATCAGTGTAGAGCTCTACTACGGGAGTCTTTCATCGAGAGGCGAAATCGAAAATCCACAAAAGACTGAGATGAGCTATTCGAAAAACAACGAGAAACGAGCGGTGTTTACCGTCTCGGTACCATGCTCGGTCAGCGGCACGCAGGGCTTCGCAGTACGGGTACTCCCAAAACATCCCTCGCTCGTGCACGGGTGCTTACCGGCGCTGGTAAAGTGGTCATAATACGCACCTGAGCTCGGGCCACCGCCGCCCCGGATCACACGGCCTACATATCGCCGGATATCATCTCCACCAGACGCAGAACGGGCGGCTCGAGAAGAGTAAGCACGAGAACGATACCGAGCGCGGGAAGAAAATTACCGGTTTTGATCTCTTTCAACGCGAGAAGATTGAGACCTATCATCATAATGAGAATCCCGCCCGTTCCCGACAGCTCGGAAAGTACGAGCTCACTGATATACGGCTTGAGAACCCCCGCAAGCAAGGTGAGTCCGCCCTGATACACGAGAATCGTGATCGTCGAAAAGGCGACGCCGATCCCCATCGCGGCGGTAAGCAGGACCGCCATCGATCCGTCCATGACGGATTTTGTAAAAATCAGATCGTATGATCCTTCGGCCCCCGCGCGAAACGACCCGACTATCGTCATCGCTCCGACACAGAAAAGAATCGATGCGGTGAGAAATCCGTGGGCGAACTCGTTCGACTCGCGTTCCGGGGTAATCGAACCATGTTTTGCCTCCTCCACGTCGCTTTGCTTCTCGTCCGGATGTATCGACCGATTTCTCCTGCCTCGGCTAATCGAACGTTCGAGCACCGCTCCGAATCTGAGGATACCCTCTTCTATTTTCCACCAGCTTCCGAGAATACCACCGACGACGATCGAAAAAGCGACGAACAGAATCCGCGTCGTCTCGAGCGTCATCATGATCCCGATAGCAAGCGAGATCATACCGACCCC